>JAXHVO010000051.1:19557-67657 GCA_034189135.1 Thermodesulfobacteriota bacterium
AAGTGACTAAAGTTAAGGAATTCTGTCTATTTTATTTTTATTAAAAAGATGAAGCGAAGCGACACCACAACTTTAGGCACTCTCGTTCACTTTAGTCACTCTTATTTATTCAGGCAAAACCAATTATCTCTGCCCACGCCCAAAGGGCGTAGCTTTAAAAATTGAATAAAATCACAGCCATCATCCTTGCGGCAGGATTGTCATCCCGCATGGGAAGCTTCAAGCCTCTACTGCCTCTGATAGAAACGTCGCTAATCGAGCGGTTGATACAGCTTTTTCGATCAGCTGGCATCAACGACATCCGTGTGGTAGTCGGTCACCGGGCGGATGAGGTAACGCCGCTAATTGAAATGCTTGGCGTGCAAAGCATCGTGAACCGCAGCTATCACGATGGTATGTTCTCCTCGGTATTGACCGGGATTCAGAGTTTAACACTATCAACGTCCGGTTTTTTTATCCTACCGGTAGACGTTCCCCTTGTCCGGCGACAAACGCTGCTCGATCTTTTAAACGCATTTTTCCAAAGGAACGGGAAAATTTGTTATCCGACATTTCTGGGAGAACGAGGGCACCCGCCTCTGCTCTCCATGGCATTTGCCCAAAAAATCAAATGCTGGAGCGGGCATAACGGTCTCAGAGGGTTTCTGGCTCTTCATGAAAATGATGCGGCAGAAGTGCCAGTTGCCGATCAATATATTCTGAAAGACCTGGATACCCCTGTTGATTACCAGTGGATGGTAAAACGTATCAAACGATATGCTATTCCTACAGCCGCAGAATGCCGGGCTTTGATGACCAAACGCCTCATCGTCCCGGAAAGGGTGTTTGACCATTGCCGGGCCGTAGCCGGTGTGGCATTGTGCATAGGCAAGGCTCTGAAGGCTGCAGGCTGCAGGCTGGATCTCGGTTTAATCGTCTCGGCGGCCCTGGTTCATGACCTGGCCAGGGGGAAGCCGAACCATACCGCAGAAGGATCGCGTGTACTCAGGGAAATGGAATTTCCTCTCCTTGCAGACATAGTTGAAGTGCACATGGACTTATCCATAACTAATTGGGTCCCGATAACCGAAGCCGAAGTAGTCTTTCTGGCCGACAAACTGATCCAGGGGCATCATCGTGTGGATCTGTCGGAACGCTTTCAATCGAAGCTGACAAAATATGGCGGCGATCCTGTGATACGCGATCGGATCCTATCAAGAAAGAAAAATGCTTTTAAGGTTAAAAATCGCGTTGAAGCCTTCCTGGGCAAACAAATTGTCGAACTGTGGCCTGTATGCTCGAAAAAACCCACGAACATCCTGCGCCTTAATCATGACAGGGCCGAAGCGCCCCTTACACTGTCCTGACTTTCAGAAACATACTCATTTCAGCTAAAAAAGGTGTAAATCGTTTTTACGCTTTTTCCTTGAAATTAAAGCAAAATCTGATAATGATTAAGCAGGCTGCGTTTATAACAGAAGATATTTTCAATAGCAGGGAATATATATTACATATGCCGGTTGACAGCACTGCATTTCACATGCGTTCAAAGATGTGGATTGAAAATGAACAGGGAAAAGTTGTTTTCGGTCTCGGGCGGTATCGCATTCTGGATTCAATCCAGCGTCTTGGATCGCTGAATGCCGCCGCCCAGGAATTGAAAATGAGTTACCGGGCCATCTGGGGGCGAATCACCGCAACCGAGGACAGGATTGGAAAACCACTGCTGGTTCGAGGCAGCAGAGGCTCAAGCCTTACCCCACTGGCCGAATCCTTGCTGAAGCAATTTCGCAGGATGCGAACGATCGTGGAGGCCGAAGCGGATGAAGTTTTTAAAGATTTAATGGCAGCTTACCTGGATGGGTGAACCTTTGCTTCATTTACCGGATCATCAAGGGATGAGATAACGATCACCCGTTTCCGGTCAGATAATTTTCATCCAAAGTCCCGTGGACCACGGGAAGTGATTCCATATCCGGTGGTTTGAATCCAAAGACAATTTCAAGAAAAACCATGGTGATGCGAAAGGTTGCGCCCCATAGCTTTTCCACACGATCGTTATCTTTATGCAGAAAACAGGGAAAGTCTTTTACGATAGATTTTTTTTCGTTTTCTGGGTGGGTATTAATATTCAACCGATAACAGGCATAATTAGAATGCATCAGTAAATTTTTAAGCGGTATATAAACGACTTCTTCAACTTCCCAGTTCGGTGAAAAACGTTTTTGTCCGGAAACCCAGCCAACCATGGGATAAATGACCCTTTGAAACATGACCAGCTGTTGCGGCGGCAGGGGTCCTAAAAATTTTACGCCAAAAGGGTTCAACCGCATTTCTTCAAATCCTTCACGCAGGCTGGTGGCAAAAAGAAGTGCCAGTTTTCGGGCCTGTCGTTGTTTTTCTTTACGCCAATTATGCCACGAGGGCCAGTTTGACAGAGAAGATCCGGGCAGATATAACAGTTTTGCCAGAAAAGAATCCAGATAAGAAGATATGCTGCCGCCAGGGCAGCAAAGGTCTCCGGGCTGTTTGACCTTCAGAGATCTCTTGTTTAAAATCAGACATGGTTCAGGGGGAAAACGCTTTTTATCACTCATAAGACCGAGCAGAAACAATACCGCCGATGCACTCGATGAGTGGTTAATATCACCTGAATAAATACGCTTATCAGGGTTGTTTCCATGGAGTGCATCTATCACTTTGTTAATAAATACAAAGGGATCTCCAGAATCGTTCAACATTTCATCTAAATTATAAATAATCCACCTCGCTTATCGCTGACTTTAGGACCTACTTAACCCCGGAGATAATTTTTAGCAGTTGTTATAGTCACTCCAACCTATTGAATATCAGAGGAATAACTCTTCAGGATTCCATCCCGAGAGCGTTGTGAAAAGTTTCATGACCAAGGTGCAGCGGTTTTCCATACACCGACCTGCAGTACGCCGAGTTATGAAAAACCGCTGAAACGCAGTTGATGGGTTTTTTATGACGTCATGGCTGCGGCTATCCGATCACCGGTCTGTTTGATGGCATCCATATCTCCCGGTATAAGTTCCCATTCGGTCATTTTAAGTTTCGGGCTTCCGCTGACTCGGGGAATCAGGTGAAGATGATAGTGCATTACCACCTGGTTCACACCCTTTCCGTTGAGTTGGAGCACGGCAACCCCCGCCGGGTTGAATACCTCATTTATGGCATCGGCCACTTTTTTGGAAGCCATGTGAATGGCGGTAAGGTCTTTAGCTGAAATTTCCCATATGTTCTCTGCGTGCGCCTTTGGTATAATCAGGGTGTGACCATCTGAAATAGGGTTTACATCTTCAAATGCCAGCACGCGATCATCTTCATAGACTTTGAAACAGGGAATATCACCTTTAACAATTTTGCAAAAAATACAGTCTCCCATTTCATACCTCCTTTTTAAGTGTTAGAGGTTGTATTAAAAACGCCTTCTAAATTCATTCATTTGATGCTTCACTAGGAAAAGTCTCCTTCATCATGAATGTGCAAATCAGTGCTGCCAGTGAAGTCCCCAGCAAAATAAGCAAAAGTGTAGCATATGCATCGAGTGAATATCCTGTTGCTGATTTTGGATAGGCATCCAGAACTTTGCCAAGCGCGGGCATGAACACGGCCCCGCCTAAAAATGGAAACAGGTTTACCGTTCCGACAGAGGTGCCTGCAATCGCAACCGGGAAGAGCTCTTTGGTCATGGTAAATCCAATGGCCACAATGCATGAGGCGCAGATCGAAAACATAAAAAACAGAACGTACAGGACGGCATGGGGCAAGTCTGAGGGAAATATATTGAAAAATAATAGTATCAACACAAGACCTGAAGTGCAAAATACAAAGACTTTCTTTCGGCTTTTCAAAACCCTGTCCGATAAAAATCCCAAAATAGGGCTCCCCACAATCATTCCCCAGGCAATCATGCTGAGAACAGTCCCTGCCTCGGCCCGGGTCATGCCATATACATGCATGAGATAAGGCCCGCTCCAGAGAGCTCCGAAACCGAAAAAGATACCGCAGTCAAAAAAGTACCATACGGCGACCGGCCAGAAATATTTTTCAGCGACAACTTGTCGTGCGCCCTCCCATAACCCGATCTGATTGACCGGAGCCATCACCTCGCTTCCTTTACCATCAATTTGAGCCAGTGAAGGCAATCCCTTGTCTTCAGGACGATCCCGAATAATTAACCAGCCCAGGACCACAGCCGCAATTGTGCATACACCGATCAGCTCAAAAGATACCCGCCATCCAAACCAGGCAACCATCAGGGCCAGGAGCCAGGTGGCGGCAAGAACCCCCGCTCCCCCCACCGCATTGAGAATGCCGGCCATGAGGGCAAATTCATGAGCCCTGAACCACTGAGAAAGTATTTTCATGGCCGGAATGAAAACCATGGATACTCCCAAACCCACCATCACCCTTCCGGCATATGCAGTTTCAATGTTTGGAGCAAAACCAAATAAAATGCTCCCTGCAGAAGCGATGAGCAGAAAAAATGTCACAGTTTTTCTGGGCCCGATGGAGTCAGAGAGAAGTCCGGCAGGTAATTGCATCACCGCATAACAGTAGAAGTAGATAGAACCGAGCACACCGATTGCACTCGCGGTGGTTTGAAAATCTTTTACCAGATCATTCGCCACCACAGATAGAGACAAGCGGTGAAAGTAGACAAAAAAATAGGCCAGCGATAAAATAAAAAAAATCAACCAGCGGAATCGTAAGACGGATTTGGTTTTGTCTCTATTCATTTTCTAAACTATCCGGTACAGGTTCATTGTTTAGTCTCCTTGCGTAACATAAAACAGCGTTTAACGCTTTTTTGTAGAAGATGGATTTGAAGCTTTCTCCTGACCTGCCTTGTAAAGACAACGGTTGAAGTCAGCTTCGGTTTTCCCGGAGTACCATTGATTTGGGTTATATTTTACACTTATCACAGCCATACTTGGACTGCAAGGGTGCTCCTAACCCCCCTTAATCATCAGAAATTGAAACCCGGCGCCTCATCCGTTTTAGCTTGCTTCGATGCCGTTTTGCCGCCAGCAAACGTTCTTTTGAGGCTCTGGTTTGTCTGGTCTTAATACGTGATTTTGGTTTTTCCGATGCTTTGCGGATCAATTTAACCAGACGATCCATGGCATCCTGACGATTACGTTCCTGTTTCCGAAACCGTTTGGCTTCAATAACAAGCACTCCGTTTTCCGTCATTTTTTTTCCTGCAAGACCAACCAGGCGGGTACGAACCCCATCAGAAAGAGAAGGGGAGTTCTTTACATCCCATCGAAGTTGAACAGCCGTGGCCACCTTATTCACATTCTGACCTCCGGGGCCGGATGCTTTTATAAACTGAAACTTTATCTCATTTTTATCTAGTTTAATTGAGGGTGTGATGTCAATCATGACCGCAGCTTACATCATATCCATTTTTTCTTCAACAACAGCGGTTTGAAAAACTTTCCCGATCCCTGAATGAGTTATGTTGGTGAATTCGGCGTGCTTTTTGGAAAATTCGTTTTTTTTGAGACGGTCAACTTTTATTGAAAGAAAAAAGATTGAGTTAAAAAAAGAGTTGTATTATTTTATTTCTTTATTTATACACGTGCACTTTGTTTCTCGGTCATGTTCACTCGAACCCTTGACTCCCTGACTCCTTGAACCCTGATCAATCGACCCACTCCCCGGGAGATGATCAATAGCAAAAGGTATCCCCTATGAACGAAAAGAAATTACTGGTAGTGGATGATGATACGGCTTACCTGAATGTTCTGGAAAAGATATTTTCTAAGATGGATTATACGGCTGAATTTACCGGCAGTTCTAAAGAGGCGCTGGAAATTTTAACCAAAGAGCATTTTCCCCTTATCATCACAGATTTAGATATGCCAGGTCTCGATGGGGTTGAGTTGTGCAAGCAAATAAAAAAAATTGACCCTAAGTCCATCGTTTACGCTTTATCCGGATACATTGTAGAATATGATGCGGAGAATCTTGAAAAGTCCGGGTTTGATGGCTACCTTTCCAAGCCGGCTAAAATTGAAGTGCTTCAACAGGCGATAGAAGGTGCCTTTGACAAAATTGAAGAAAACCAATAAGGGTTCACAGGAACCAGGGTAAGTACCGGATGGCGTTGTAGAAAGGCTCATATACCCCCGCTAAAAATCAGCGGGATAAAAAGGCGTAGCATTTTTTCAGGGACGAGACTATACACATAGTATGTCGAGTTTCTGAAAAAAAGCTACAACGCAGTAGGTGCGCCTTTCTACAACGCCATCAGTATTTTGAGTCCGCATATTCCATCCATCCCCCGGCTTTAACAAGCGCACGGTCGAAATCAGAAAGCGAATAAAATATCGTTTCTTCTTTTCCCTCCGTCGAAATGGTGATTTTACTTTCTTCAAAGTCTGTTTCCACCACAGTTTCTCTTCCGCCAAAAACGGTAAATATATGATCAATGGATTCGGCAGGCAATTCAACAGCCATCATTCCACAGTTAAACATGTTTTGTCGAAAAATTCTGGCAAAGCTGATTCCGATGACCAAATGGATGCCATTTGCTTCAAGGGCCCAGGGGGCATGTTCTCTGGAGGACCCGCAGCCAAAATTCGCACGGGTAATAATGACGGTTTTGCCTGTTATGTCCCGCCCGGGAATGAATTCTTCCAGGTTAAGATCCTCCAGCAGATGTGGCTTTAAGGCCTGTTTTGAAATTTCCGTCAGATATTTTGCCGGAATGATTTCGTCCGTATTGATATCCGATCGGTCGAGAAAGAGTACCGGTCCTGCAAAATTTTTCACTGTGTTATCCCTGGTAAATCTTGGAATTTGTTATTTGTCCGGCAATGGCCGAAGCGGCTGCGGTGGCAGGGCTCATCAAATGTACCATACCGCCTTTACCCATTCGTCCGTTGAAGTTTCGGTTGGTGGTTGACGCGCAGACTTCGCCGTCTGCAAGCACACCGTTGCTCATTCCAAGACAGGCCCCGCAAGTCGGGTTGGTCACACAAAATCCTGCATCCATGAAAATCTTGATGATTCCTTGTTCAAGAGCCTGACTGTAAATGTCGGGTGTGGCCGGGGATACAATCCCACGAACCAGATTACTTATTTTGTTACCTTTAAGAATCTTTGCGGCAACCCGAAGGTCCTCCAACCTGCCGTTGGTGCAGGAACCGATGTAAACCTGGTCTATGGCGGTCCCTTTCATCTCGTCTACCGGCTTTACCAGATCCGGCTTGTAGCCGAAAGTGACTTGGGGCTTAAGGTTATTTATATCGTGCTCGATGATATCATCATACACCGCATCAGAATCCGGAGCAAACATTTGATACGTTTCCAGAGCGGCTTCTTTGGTGGTGTATTCTTGTTGTATGAATTTCCAGAGATAATCGACGGTGCGCATATCTGGGCTGCATATACCACTGGTGGCCCCTGCTTCAACGGCCATATTGCAAAGGGTCATTCTGCCTTCCATGTTCATGTGATCCACCACCGGCCCTGAAAATTCGATAATCTTATTGGTTGCACCGTTTACACCGATACGTCCGATAATTGAAAGAATCACATCTTTTGCATATACGCCCTCAGGCAGTCTGCCGGTAATGTTGATTTTAACGGTTACCGGTGTGTGAAATGCACATACACCTTTAAGAATCCCCACTTCAAGATCCGTTGTTCCCACACCGGCGGCAAAAGCGCCGAATGCCCCGTGGGTGCATGTGTGCGAATCCCCCATGATGATGGTAAATCCCGGTCTGACAAAGCCTTTTTCAGGGAAAATAGCATGACACACGCCGTTTCTTCCAATGTCAAAAAAATCTTTTATATCATGGCGGTGGGCCCATTCCCTGAGAATTTTTCCCTGCATGGCCGTATTTGAATCTTTTGCCGGGCTCACATGGTCTATGACCGCCTTTATTTTAGAAGGATCAAATACCCTGTCCTTGCCTTTGTCCAACAGGCTGTTAATCGCAATCGGTGTGGTTATCTCGTGGCAAAACACGGCATCCAACTTTAACACATGGATATTTTCCGCCGGACGGTCCACCCGGTGTGACTGGAAAATTTTTTCAGCAATTGTTTGTCCCATAAAAGCTCCAGATTAGATGGTAAACTATGTTATTAACCCGACAACGTAACTTTCAAGCCCTGTTTAGCAGCAGCTTTATTTTGTGTAACGCGTAATCGTTACGGGTTGCGCGTTTCGGGTTACGGGGTATAAAAAAGGAGTATTTACGATTAACAACGCGCAACTCGTAACCCGAAACACTTGCGTGATCACAAAAAGAACAAGTTTAAAAAACCGTTTTATGGGTAGCGATAAATGTTGTTGTAAGGTTAATCCGTATCGGTTTTCAGTACGGATAAAAAAGCCGACTGGGGGATCATCACCTGCCCCACCATCTTCATCCGTTTTTTCCCTTTTTTCTGTTTTTCCAAGAGCTTGCGTTTTCTTGTTATATCACCGCCGTAGCACTTTGCCGTCACATCCTTTCTAAATGGCGACACCGTTTTTCTGGCGATAATGGTGCCGCCGATGGCTCCCTGTATGGCTATTTTAAACATCTGCTTGGGAATTTCATCTCTCAGTTTTTGACAGGCCAATCTCGCCCGCTCAACAGCCCTTTCTCGGTGAACCAGTTGGGACAGGGCATCTACACGGTCTCCGTTTATCAAAATATCAAGCTTTACCAGATCTGTTTCTCGGTAATCTTTTAAATCATAGTCAAAGGATCCGTATCCTTGGGTAACGGATTTGAGTTTATCGTAGAAATCATAAATAACTTCAGCCAGAGGAAGCTCAAATATCATTTCCAGGCGGCTGTTGGTGAGATACTGGTAATTTTTATTGATTCCGCGGCGATCCAGACAAAGTTTCATTACCGCACCCATATAGCGGTCCGGGACAATGATTGAGGCACGGATAAACGGCTCCTGGGTACTTTCAATCCCACTGGGATCCGGGTATAAAGCAGGGTTGTCTATGGTCAACTCCGATCCGTCATCCATAAGGATTTTATAGCGTACCGACGGCGCGGTGAGGATCAGGGAAAGACCATATTCACGTTCAAGCCGTTCCTGAACCACCTCAAGATGTAAAAGACCCAGGAAACCGCAGCGGAACCCAAAACCAAGGGCAACGGATGTATCTTTTTCATAAATCAGCGATGCATCGTTTAATTTAAGCTTTTCCAGGCCGATGACAAGTTCCTCATATCCATCAGAGGCAACAGGATAAATCGATGAAAAAACAACGGGTTTGGCTTCCTTAAATCCAGGCATCGGCGTTTCACAGGGTCGGTTTTTTAGGGTGATGGTATCTCCGCACCGGGTATCGCTGACCGTTTTTATGCCTGCGATTAAATAGCCCACCTGGCCGGCAGAAAGCTCCTGTTGAGGCATGCGGTCAATCTGAAATATCCCCACCTCCTCCACTTTGTAAGCCGCCTGGTTGGACATAAATATAATTGTATCGCCGGCTTTTATTTTCCCCTGAAATATTCTAAAATGAACAACCGTTCCCCGGTAAGGGTCATAGTGGGAATCAAAAATCAGCGCTCGAAGTGAGTCTTCTGTGTTTATTTCAGGGGCCGGCAGCTTGGTGACTATCGCTTCCAGCACATCCTCGATACCGGTTCCTTCTTTAGCTGATACCAGGATAGCCGTGGCGGAATCAAGCCCCAGGTCTTCTTCGATCTGCTTTTTGATCCTTTCAATATCCGCCGACGGGAGGTCGATTTTGTTTATCACCGGAACAATTTCAAGGTCGTGTTCCAAGGCAAGATAAAGATTTGCCAGGGTTTGGGCTTCCACACCCTGGCTGGCATCTATTAGAAGCAGTGCTCCTTCACAGGAAGCCAGTGCCCGTGAAACTTCGTAAGTAAAGTCAACGTGGCCAGGGGTGTCAATCAGGTTTAGAGAGTACGGATGGCCATCTGTTGCAGTATAAGGCAGACAAACGGTCTGGCTCTTTATGGTGATGCCCCTTTCACGTTCAATATCCATGGTGTCAAGGATTTGATTCTGAAAATCACGGTCAGACACAATATGGGTGGCTTGAATAAGTCGATCAGACAGGGTGGATTTGCCATGATCGATGTGTGCAATAATACTGAAATTTCTTATATTTTTCATTTAATTTTTATTCTCACTAAAAAATGAAAGGTAAAACCTGTTCAGGACAAGGAGGAAAAACTCATAGCTGGTAAGCCAAAAAGGATTTTGTGGTTGTGGGAAATTAACAGCCGATCATTTTCTCCAGGAATTATAGACGCAAACAAAAGTCGGTTGACACAATCCATGTTTTCAGCTATATTAATAACTTAGTAATAAAATCATTTTTATCAAATTGTTTTGCCTGATGTCAAGCTTGTAATAAATCGAAAAATAGCTGAGAAATAATCAACCATGAATGTAGATATTTTAATTGTGGATGACGACTCCAGTGTCAGAAATCCCATGAGCGAATTTGTCAGGCTATCCGGGTACAATTCCTTCGAGGCGTCAAGTGCAGAAGAAGCCATTGATATTTTAAAGACAAACACCATACAGGTGGTCATCACCGACATCATGCTACCTGAAATGAGCGGGTTTGAGCTAACCGAGCTTATCATAAAAGAATATGACAGTGATGTGATCATTATCACCGGCTATAGTGACATTTATTCTTACGAAGAAGCAATCAAAGCGGGAGCAAGTGATTTTATCATTAAACCGGTTCGCTTCGAAGAACTGTTGCTTAGGTTGCAAAAAGTTTTATCAGAAAGAGAACTGGCAAAAGATCGTGTCCGGATGATGGAAAAATTGCAGAAGCTTGCCATCACCGATGGGCTTACCAAACTCCACAATTCAAGATCTTTTTACAGTCAGCTCGAAGTGGAAGTGGACAGGAACAACCGTTACAAACGCTCACTTGCATTAATGCTTATGGATATCGATCATTTCAAGAAGTACAATGACACTTATGGCCACCTTGAAGGAGATAAGGCGCTGGTTAAAATTGCTCAGACAATCAAATCGTGTCTGAGAAAGCTGGATAGTGCCTATAGGTACGGCGGTGAAGAATTTACTGTGATTCTGCCTGAAACAAGCTGTGAAGAAGCGCATACGGTTGCGCAGAGGATTAAATCGGCTTTAAATGCTGAAAATTTTACGCCTCAAGAGGCAAAAGAAGGAAACATAACCATCAGTATTGGGGTGACGGAATATTACCCGGGTGAACAACTGTCGGAGTTTATACAGCGGGCGGACAAGGCCATGTATAAGTCAAAAGAAAAAGGACGGAATAAAGTCACCACACTGACCGCAGAAGAACTTTTATGATTTAATCATCACCTTTAAAAACAAATCCCCTTTCAGGCCATCCGTGGTCATCCTGCCAAGCCCTTTTAAGCGAAGCTTGGTATTTTCTTTTATACCGGGCGGAATAGAAACCCTGACAAGTCTTTTGTGGAATCCCCATGGGATGTTCACCATCTTATGGGTACCTGCCAGGGCCTCAAAAGGTGTAATTGCAATCGTGCCGTAAAGATGAGAGTCGTTACCCGGTGCGACAGGACGGATCACCTGCAGGCGGTGTGTCTTTCTCTTTGCGGTTACCGGGCGCATTTTTTTCGTCACCCCTGCGGACGGTATCAAGAGAAAAAGTTTCAGAAAAATTATTCCAAAAACAAATCCGCCGATATGGGCCCACCATGCAATACCGCTCACATCTCCGTGGCTCCCCGCAGCATTCAAGAACTGAAGGATAAACCAGAACCCGAGAAAAAAATAAGCAGGTATCTCAATAAACCAGGGGATAAATATAATGGGGATTAAAGTTAAGATTTTCGATTTGGGGTGGAGGATAAAATATGCCCCCATGATACCTGCAATCGCGCCACTTGCTCCGATAGTGGGAATATTGGAATGTAAATTTAGTAACAGATGGGAGAGGCCGGAGGCCGTACCACAAAGGAGGTAAAACCCGAGGTATCGCAAAGGACCCAGGCGATCCTCTACATTATCACCGAATATATATAGAAACCACATGTTCCCCAGGAGATGCAGGAATCCTCCGTGCAAAAACATAAAGGAAACGATGGAAAAAAGCTGCTGACCCGTTGAAAAATAAGCGGCGATTTGATAGACGGAATATCGGGCGGGAACCAGGCCGTAGATATAGATAAAGCGGTCCAGCCCCGGCCCCTGCATCAGTTGTAACAAAAATACGACCACATTGATGCCGATGATTGTATTATTGATAACCGGGTGGTTTCTGGTAGAAATGGTATCGCGGATAGGAATCATCTGGGCTTACCGGTTATTTGTCGGTTGATTTGGTTGGTTTGATCCGCATGCTTATATCCATGCTTCTGGCAGAATGGGTGAAGGCCCCCACTGAGATAAGATCCACACCGGTATCTGCCAGGCGGAGAAAATTGTCTTTGGTAACCCCCCCCGAAACTTCAACGATGGCGCGACTGCCGATCAATACGATCGATTCTTTGATTTGTTTAACGCTCATATTGTCCAGCATGATCACATCCGCACCGGCATCGATGGCTTTCTTTACTTCATCCAGGTTGGATACTTCTACTTCTATCTTCACCAGATGTGATATTTTGCTGCGGATACGTTCCACCGAAGCGGTTATTCCGCCGCCGGCAGCGATATGATTGTCCTTGATAAGAACCCCGTCGTAAAGCCCCATGCGATGATTAAAAGCCCCCCCAACGCGGACGGCATATTTTTCTAAACAGCGTAGACCCGGGGTGGTCTTGCGTGTATCCACCAGACGAACGGTATTCTTTTTCAGCTTGTCTACATAAAAACGTACATTGGTGGCAATACCGGAAAGTCTTTGCAGGAAATTCAAAGCGGTCCGCTCACCTTTGAGCAGGGCACCAAGCGTGCCGCTGACCTGAAAGATGGTGTCGCCCTTTTTCACCGTATCGCCATCCTTGAACTCGGAATTATAAACGATTTGGGGATCAAGGCGCTGAAAAACGCTTTTGGCCACCTCAAGTCCGGCAATCACCAGGCTTTCTTTTGCAATGGTCACACCGACACCCTCAAGCTCAGGGCCAACCAGATTGTCGGTGGTAATATCGGCCGGACCGATATCCTCTTTAAGTGCGATTTCGATTAAATCATCTATAGAATGCATGTCTAATACTACGGGCAAAAAGAGCCCCTCTCTAAGTTGGCCTCTAACCAGGGTTAAGCGCTTTTATCCTATCCAGGTTCGACTGCAACTTCTGCTGCTTTTCCAGCAGATGCATTTTTTTATCTTGCACCTTTTGTACCACCTCTTCCGGTGCTTTTCCCAGGAATTTCTCGTTTTTCAGTTTGTTTAAAACAGGGACCAGTTCATTGGTCAGCTTGGTAATTGCTTTTTCTAGACGGTGGGTTTCTTTGGCAAAATCTATAATTCCTTCCAGGGAGACAAACAGGGTGGCGCCCTCTATCACCGAGGTGGCTACCCGTTCCGGCTTTTCCCCGGAAGGCTCAACCCGAAGAGTCGTCAGCCCGGCAAGGTTGATAATGATATCTTGATGTTGATGGATCGTTTCTCTGATTTTTTCGTCGTCTGACTGTATGGAAACATCCAGGGACATGGAGGGGGAGATGTTCATTTCGCCCCTGATATTCCTTATTCCGGTGATTACCTGCATAACCGTTCCCATTTTTGCTTCGGCGGCTGAATTTCGATTAATGTTTGCAGCATCGGAATGGTCCGGAGGAAAAATTGCCCGCATAATGGAGCCGTCGGTACCCGGCAGTTTATTAAATATTTCCTCGGTGACAAAAGGAATAAACGGATGCAGCAAAACAAGTGTATCGTGCAACACCCGCCAAAGTACACTCAAGGTTTTCTTTCTGTTATGCTCACCTTCATTGCCGTAAAGTACAGGCTTAATCGCTTCAAGATACCAGTCACAAAACTCATGCCAGACAAACTTGTACAGCGCTCCGGCTGCCTCATTAAATCGGTAACTTTCTATGGCTTGGGAAGTCTTGGTCGCCACATGGTTGAGTCTGGACAAAATCCATTGGTCCGGAAGAGATAACCCATTGTATTCGATGGAGTGGTGACTGTGATCAATATGCATCAGGGCAAAACGCGCCGCATTCCACAGTTTATTGACAAAATGGCGGTATCCTTCCACCCGCTTTTCGGACATCTTGATATCCCTGCCCTGGGCGGCAAAAGCGGCCAGGGTGAACCGGAAGGCATCCGTACCGTACTTTTCAATGATGGTTAACGGGTCGATGACGTTTCCCTTTGACTTGCTCATCTTTTTGCCATGCTCATCACGAACCAGAGCGTGCACATAAACATCCTTAAAAGGGACATCCCCCATGAAATGGATTCCCATCATCATCATGCGGGCCACCCAGAAGAAAAGGATATCAAAGCCGGTAACGAGTACGGATGTGGGATAAAAAATTTTTAGCAGCGGTGTTTTTTCAGGCCAGCCCATGGTAGAGAAGGGCCAAAGGGCGGAGCTGAACCATGTGTCGAGCACATCTGTTTCCTGCAACAGGTTTTTGCCTCCACATGCAGCGCATTTTTTTGGTGTATCCAGCGCAACCACCATTTCTCCGCACTCCTGGCAGGTCCAGGCCGGTATCTGATGCCCCCACCAAATCTGCCGGGAAATACACCAGTCCCTGATATTATTCATCCAGTCAAAATAGGTGTTTTCCCAGATTGAGGGAATAATTTTTGTTTTTCCTTCCTTTACCGCGGCGATTGCCTTTTCCGCAAGGGGCGCTGCTTTCACAAACCACTGTTTGGACAGATTCGGTTCAACCACGGTCCTGCACCGGTAGCAGTGCCCGACGCTGTGTTTATACGGCTCTATCTTCTCAAGAAGACTCTCTTTTTGAAGCTCTTCAATCACCTTTTCTCTGCATGCAAAACGATCAAGGCCTTCGAACTTTCCGGCTTCAGCAGTCATCATGCCGTCGTCTCCAATCACCTTGATGCTGGGCAGATCATGGCGGGTGCCTATTTCAAAGTCGTTGGGGTCGTGTGCCGGTGTAATTTTCAGTGCTCCGGTTCCAAAGGACATGTCCACATATTTATCTTTAATCAGGGGGATCCGCCGGTTCATCAAAGGAAGAATTACACCTTCGTCGGCGGTTTGCGGATATCGCTCATCATCCGGGTGTATGGCAACTGCTGTATCTCCGAGCATTGTTTCAGGCCGGGTGGTTGCCACCACAATGCCGCCTTTTACGTCAGCATATGGATATCGTATATAATAAAGATTTCCATCAATTTCTTCATGCTCAACCTCAAGATCTGCCAGAGCGGTGTGACAGCGATGGCACCAGTTAATAATATAGTGACCGCGATAGATAAGGCCTTCTTCGTACAGCTGTACAAAAACCTTGCGCACGGCCTTGGACAGCCCTTCATCCATGGTAAAGCGTTCACGGGCCCAGTCACATGAAGCGCCGAGATGTTTGAGCTGGTTAATAATGGCACTGCCGTATTCCTTGCGCCACTCCCATACGGCCTCAATAAACTTTTCCCGTCCCAGCTGATGTCGATCCGTTCCCTGCTGGGAAAGATGTTTTTCCACCACATTCTGGGTGGCAATGCCGGCATGGTCGGTTCCCGGCATCCACAGGACATTATTTCCCCGCAGCCTCTGATAGCGGCAGAGAATATCCTGCATGGTATTATTAAGTGCATGGCCCATGTGAAGTACTCCGGTAACGTTGGGCGGAGGGATCACGATAGAATAGCAGTTTTCATGGCGATCTTCACTGGCGGCAAACAATCCCTGCTCTTCCCAGAATGCATACCAGCGTTTTTCCACGTCATGGGGTTCATAACCCTTGTCAAGCAGATTGGAACTCATGAATAAAAACTCCTTTTTACTTTTCACTTCCCCGGAAGAAAAAGCCGTCGGGCTTCCACCGGGCAGGCTGATTTTTAGGGAAATTGCAATCAACCCAATGCGTCAATAAATTGAAAGCGGGGATTATCAAATAATCCCCGCTCTGTATCCTGATTTTAAATTAGCGAAATATTCCGATGGGAAATCACACGGGTAAAAATGACTGCAAAATTACTCATCATCGGTTGTATCTTCAAGCAGAAGGGTTTTAAGCCTTTGGATTTCTATGGACACTTTTTTTTCAATCACATCAGCAAGTACGCGCTCAATCTTTTCAGCATATATCTTATGGACCACTTTTTCAACCGCCCCTTCAATCATCTCAGCGGATATTGATTCAGGGTCAACCACAGCATCCTTTGTCTTTAAATCTTCTGGTGGCAAATCGGCAAAATCGTCTTCCTGGACCAAGCCAAAACCGGTTTTTATGCCCGAAGAAATGTCTTCAGCTTCTACGGGTTCTTCTTTAACTGGTGTTGAATCCGCAGAATCAACTTCCTGGTCTAAGTCAAAGCCGGTTTCCATGTCCTCAGAAACATCTTCAAACTCCATGGATTCTTCTTGTTTGGCTTGAGATGCATCCTCAGAATCAACTTGCTGGTCTAAGCCAAAGTCGGTTTCCATGTCCGCAGAAACGTCTTCAAACTCCATGGATTCTTCTTGTTTGGCTTGAAGTGCATCCTCAGAATCAACTTCCTGGTCTAAGTCAGAGTCAGTTTCCATGTCCTCAGAAATGTCTTCAAACTCCATGGATTCTTCTTGTTTGGCTTGAAGTGCATCCTCAGAATCAACTTCCTGGTCTAAGTCAGAGCCGGTTTCCATGTCCTCAGAAATGTCTTCAAGCTCCATGGATTCTTCTTGTTTGGCTTGAGATGCATCCTCAGAATCAACTTGCTGGTCTAAGCCAAAGTCGGTTTCCATGTCCGCAGAAACGTCTTCAAACTCCATGGATTCTTCTTGTTTGGCTTGAAGTGCATCCGCAGAATCAACTTCCTGGTCTAAGTCAAAGTCGGTTTTCATGTCCTCAGAAATGTCTTCAAACTCTAGTATTTCTTCTTCGCTAACAGGCCCTTCATCCAAATCTTCGCCGTCTAATTCCTCCAATTCAATCATTTCTTCATCAAAGCTCGAATCGAGATTTGCGCCTGGATCATCTTCTACTGAATCGGCAAGTTCAGGACTTCCCGTTTCACTTCCGAGCTCGGTAGATTTAAAAACATCTTCATCTTCCACGGGAGTATCATCGGTCATATCTTCAACTTCTTCCTCAAAAGAATTCTCAACCGTAAGGTCTTGTGGTTCAAAAGCCGTTTCTTCAAGCTCAACGGGTTTTTCGTCTTTAGCCGGTTCTTCATCCAATAACTCGGTTGGCTCGTCATCCATAGACGATACTTCTGGTGGTGAAAACTCAACAGTCTCTGCCAATGGTTCGTCATCAAATTCAATATTGATTTCTCCATCCAGATCATCACTGTCCAATTCGTCCAGTACAATGGTCTCTTCATCAGCGTCCGAATCGAGGTCTGTGCTTTGATCATTTTCTGTTGAAGCGGAAAGTTCTAAACGGTCCGTTTCGCTTCCGAGCTCGGTAGATTTGAAAATATCTTCGTCTTCCACGGGGGTCTCATCGGCCACAGGTTCATCTTCTTCCTCGAAAGAAGTCTCAACCGCAGGGGTTTCCGGTTCAAAAGCCGTTTCTTCAAGCTCAACGGTTTCTTCAACAGTGTCAGAAAGCTCAGGCTTTTTTTCAGCTTCCTCAGCCGGCGCTTCAGTAACATGCCCCGTCCCTGAGATTTCTTCAACTTCCGCAGAAGATGGGTCCGGCATACTGTCAAGCTCCATAATTTCATCTTCGTCTATAAAGAGTTCCTCGTCCGCATTGTTAAATTCTAAACCGTTTTCATCCTGCGGGGCATTGTCTTCTACTGTGTCAGTGATATCAATAATATCATCATCTTCAGATGGAGGCGTGTCGACCGTGTCAGTCACATCTATAATATCATCATCTGAAGGGGTATCGGCCATTTCGGTCAAATCCAGAATGTCTTCGTTTTCCGTTGGAGAAGTATCGGTAGGCTCCGATTGCTTTTCTGCTTCTTTCTCATCAGGTTTATCCGGCACTTCATTCTTAAGTTCAATAATTTCTTCATCCAACGGATCATCCAGTTGAATGATATTTTCTTTTTCTTCCATGTTAACCCTCATTTGGTAGAAATAAGTATTGGGTTTGCCAAAAATTAAGTTCCAGATCCGTATAATGGAAATTCTTGATTATTATGTAATTTTATCACAGGGTATGATATGTGTCAACATAATTGGCTTTGATCGGATTTTGAGGATTTCAGGGTTCAAGGGGGCAGGGGCTCGAGTAACCCTCTGCAGAAGAGGCGGAAACAATATGAGATACTTCTTTATCAAGCAATCGGATCTTGCAGGCTCAAAAGCGGTGGTCAAAGGTTCTGATGCCCACCACATTAAAAACGTACTGCGCCTCAAGCCGGGCGATAAGATCGGCCTTTTTGACGGTACGGGCCTCAACCATGAGACCAGGATTCTCAGTGTATTACCCAAGAGTATAGAAGTCTCGATCATTCGCAGTTTTTCCTCCAACACCGAATCCAACGTAAACATCACGGTTGCCCAGGCCCTGTTAAAAGACAGAAAAATGGACTTGCTGGTCAGGCAGCTTACGGAGCTTGGAATCACCCAATGGATACCTTTTATCGCCACGAGATCCATTCCCCGACCGGATCAAAAACGCCTTGCTGCACGAAACCAAAGGTGGGGAAAAATTGCAACAGAAGCGGTAAAACAGTGTAAAAGATGCCGTTCGCCGGAAATCGGTGCAACCGTCTCCTTTGAAGAGGTGCTGAGTGTTGGGAAAGAAAGTGACCTCAAAATCGTCTTCTGGGAAGAAGAATCAAAGCCGGTGGATAAAGATCTTCTGGTGTCTAATCCAAATCCTCTTGAACAAATATTTATCCTGCTGGGGCCCGAAGGTGGTTTTACATCAAAGGAGGTGGAAAGCGCCAAAGCCAGCGGTTTTATTACCGCAGCCCTCGGTCCGCGCATTTTGCGTGCCGAAACAGCCACCCTAGCCGCATGCACTATGCTGCAATATCTTTTTGGTGATATGGGCAAATAAATCTTGACAAAATTTCAGGACTTCTATAGGGAAAGCAAGCTATCGTTGGTTGTGCCGAGGTAGCTCAGTCGGTAGAGCAGGGGACTGAAAATCCCCGTGTCGGCAGTTCGATTCTGTCCCTCGGCACCAGAAAGAAAACAGCCACTTACGCTAAAAAGCGGAGTGGCTTTTTTCATTTTTGGCTAAAGAATGGCTATTTCAAATTTTAAAATTCATCTACTACATTTAATTCTACTCCAATGCCCTCTGTGTTTTGCCAGATAACCGCCCCTAAGCGTTTTGAATCTTTTGCTTTTGAATATGGAAGTGCCAACTTAAGCGTTTCTCCAACAGAATATTTATCCTTGGTTTTTACAAAAAGACCGGATGTACTGTAATTTTTTACTTCCCCCTCGTAAAGCTGCTTCTCATTAGAAAAAAAAATAGAGCCCTCAAAAGGTATTCTTTGCTCTTTTCTCAATTCTTTTTTTATCTTCACAACTTTCTCCTTTATTTTTGTTTTAAACAGATATTGCCAATCTATTCAGTATGACCATATCACAATATGCAGCTAAAGTCAAGTAATAAACCACTATATGTTGTAGTTCATCCAGGACAACAAAACTTGCGATATCTCCAAACAGTAGATATCAGTTGCAAAAATTCCGATGATATTCGATTTAAATCACAGTTTACAATTATTTAACAAACCGAGCGTTCCCGATGTAAGCTTTAGACAGGCAAAGCGTATCTGATAAAAATCCATTGTACTATATAAGATGAATATCTCAGTATATCACAGGTTGTGTCGTCTGATGTTTTTGAGATAATGGCTGATATTAGGGCAAATTGGGAAATGTTCTCCTAATATGCAACAGTTCAGCCAGGCAGTTTGCAGTGCATGCATCAAATAAAGCGGTACCATCCAGCAACCCTGTCAACCCCAACCTTTTTGGCCCCGATTTTGTGACCAGCAGACTGAAAGGGGCTAAAAAAAAGGCGGCGTTTCAGATTGTATTGAAACGCCGCCCTCATATATTGCCAATAGCCTTCGTGAGCGTTCAAAACATCCTTCCATTGGTGTGGTGATTATCGTTTCCTGATCATCTACACTTCACCAGCTCTCGAAGACGTTTATGCTGCGATCAGGCAAGGTCGAAGCGGTCAAGGTTCATGACCTTGTTCCACGCCGCTATAAAATCATTTAAAAATTTATCCTGGGAGTCCTCACAGCCATAGACTTCCGCCAAGGCCCGGAGCTGGGAGTTCGAACCGAAGATGAGGTCGACACGGGTGCCGGTCCACTTGAGTTCGCCGCTGTTGCGATCATGCCCCTCGAACACGTCTTCGTCTTTCGAGGTTGCCTTCCACTCCGTGCTCATGTCGAGCAGGTTCACGAAGAAGTCATTGGTTAGCGTCTCCGGCTGCTTGGTGAAGACGCCGTGCCGGGACTGCCCGAAGTTGGTGTTCAGAACACGCATGCCGCCAATGAGAACCGTCATCTCGGGAGCGGTCAGTGTCAACAGTTGCGCACGATCGACCAGCATTTCCTCTGCAGAAACGGCGTATTTTTTCTTTTGGTAGTTGCGGAACCCATCTGCAGTCGGTTCAAGTACATGGAATGAGGTCACGTCGGTTTGCTCTTGCGACGCATCGGTGCGTCCCGGAGTGAAAGGAACGGTCACATCGTGACCGGCATTCTTGGCAGCCTGCTCCACGCCTGCGCATCCACCCAGGACAATCAGATCGGCCAGCGAAACCTTCTTCGCGCCTGACTGCCCGCTGTCGAATGCCTTTTGGATTTCCTCAAGGGCCTGAAGAACAGTTGCAAGTTGCCCAGGCTGGTTGACTTCCCAATCCTTTTGCGGCGCAAGACGAATGCGGGCCCCGTTTGCCCCGCCACGCTTGTCGGAACCGCGGAACGTGGAAGCCGATGCCCAAGCGGTCGAGACCAGCTGGGAAACAGAGATGCCCGAGTTTAGGATCGTGCCTTTGAGGTCTGCGATGTCCTGCGCGTCGATGAGCTCATGGTCGACAGCGGGCACCGGGTCCTGCCAGATCAGTTCTTCTTGCGGAACCTCGGCACCGAGGTAACGCGAGCGGGGACCCATGTCCCGGTGGGTCAGCTTGAACCATGCTCGGGCGAAGGCATCCGCGAATTCCTCGGGGTTCTTCAGGTAACCCCGTGCAATCGGCTCGTAAATCGGGTCGAAGCGCAGGGAGAGGTCTGCCGTGGTCATCATCGGCCGGTGCTTCTTCGACGGGTCGTGCGCGTCAACCACCATGTCCTCATCGTCCACGTCCTTGGCCAGCCACTGATTCGCCCCGGCCGGGCTCTTGACCAGCTCCCACTCGTATTTGAACAGCACTTTCAGATAGCCCATGTCCCATTTGGTCGGGTTCGGTTTCCATGCGCCCTCGATGCCGCTGCTGATCGTGTCGCCGCCTTTGCCGCTGCCGAAACCGCTCTTCCAGCCGAGACCCTGCTCTTCGATGCCGGCGGCTTCAGGCTCGGGCCCAACATGTTCCGCATCCCCGGCGCCATGACACTTGCCGAAGGTATGCCCGCCGGCAACGAGCGCAACGGTCTCTTCGTCGTTCATGGCCATGCGTGCGAATGTCTCGCGGACGTCATGTCCGGAGGCGACCGGATCCGGGTTGCCGTCCGGGCCTTCCGGGTTTACGTAGATCAGGCCCATCTGCACAGCGGCGAGGGGATTTTCCAGATCCCGGTCGCCGCTGTAGCGGCTTTTGGGCTTGTCGCTGGTAGCCAGCCATTCCTCTTCGGCACCCCAGTAGACATCCTCTTCCGGCTCCCAGATGTCCTCGCGCCCTCCGGCAAAACCGAAGGTCGGCAAGCCCATTGATTCGATGGCGCAATTGCCGGCAAGGATCATCAGGTCGGCCCAGGATATTTTTCGGCCGTATTTCTGCTTGATGGGCCAGAGCAGGCGGCGCGCCTTGTCGAGGTTCACGTTGTCCGGCCAGCTGTTAAGCGGTGCAAATCGCTGGTTTCCAGAACCCCCTCCACCGCGGCCGTCGCCCATGCGATAGGTGCCTGCGCTGTGCCACGCCATCCGGATGAAAAGTCCCCCGTAGTGACCGTAATCGGCCGGCCACCAGTCCTGCGAGTCGGTCATCAGGGCGTAGAGGTCCTTTTTCACCGCCGCCAGGTCGAGTTTTTTGAATTCTTCAGTGTAGTTGAACGCCTCATCCATTGGATTGCTCTTGTGCGAGTGCTGATGCAAAATCCTGAGGTTCAACTGGTTTGGCCACCAGTCCAGATTCGACGTGCCACCGCCGGCAATGGGTTTGCCTGTCCTGCCCGTTACCGGGCATTTGCTGTCTTCATTCATAAGATTACCTCCTTTCGTTGTGTAAACGTATGCACCGTAATGCTACGGATATCGTGCTTCGGTGCTTATTTACCTGGTTAACTTAAGCGGACTTATTAATTGATTCTGATAAGAATGGGAGATTTGAAGAACCGTAAGAAGAACGGCGCGAATTTTTTGAGCGAAAAATTTTGAGCCGGCTGTGATTATTTTTCAATTATGAGCGACAGAGCAGCTGCATTCTTGGTCAGCCTTTTCATTTCTGACGTGTGGACCTCCTCATTCATTTGATTATTAAATAAAAAGTATTATACAATAACAATTATCATTTAGTGTTAAAAAAATATATTAGACTTTCTCTGACCTACAATTGCTGCATATACCGAAAAAGTCCAAGCGATGATTGAGAATTTTAAAATCGGTCTCTAGCGCAACCTCTTTTTCCATTTCAGGCAGACTATGCAGGTGTGGGTCGATAATTTTTTTACACTTGATACAGATGACGTGTGGATGAGGGTTGGGCTTGTTTCCATCATATCGGTTACTCCCATCGGGAAACCCTAATTCAAGAACTTCACCTAATGATTTAATTAATATAATATTTTTATATACAGTGGCAAGGCTCATGGTGGGAAATTCATTTTTTATCTGGTCATGAATATTTTCCACACTGGGATGGCCTTCACTTTTCGCCAGAACTTTGGCGATAGCCAGCCGCTGGGGTGTTATCTTGTGTCCATTATCCCTTAATTTCTGAATGATGATTTCAAATCTTTTTTTAGGGTCTGCCAACTAAAGCCTCTTTAAGTTAAATAATAATTATTTTCAGCTAACATTAATTTTCTTTTATGTCAACCTTTTTTTTAGTTGTTTACATATGATAAATCAATTGTTAATTTGTATTAATTTCAATTAGTTAAATAATGGAATGATTTTTAGGTGGCAAAATTTTTAACCGGGTTGCGCAACCCGTCAACCTCCGGTTATCAGCGATAGGATGATCTAAAAAATATGCTGGCTTTTTCATTGTAAATACGGTATCATACATTTGAGCGATTTAATTCTTTTGTTTTTATGCGTATTAAATTTTCGTGAAGCATATACAAAACTTACCTTTTAAACCAATATCCTTTTTTTAAACAGTGCTTGAATATCAAAACTATGAACAAGGCAGATGAAACATGCAGACCTGATGATGAAGATACAGAGGATCTTGAGTTAGAGGAGATTTTCGGCGGGCCCTCCCAAAAACAAAAGGATCAACAGGAATGCTATTTAATTATTGTTTATGGCGATGATGCCGGCAAAATATATCCTTTAGATAAAAAGGTCATTACAATCGGCAGGAGTGATGAGTTTGATATTCAGATTTCAGATTCCAGTTGTTCAAGGGAGCATTCAATCATTCAGTTTAATAATAGCAATAAGCCTGTCTTAAAAGACTTGAACAGCACCAACGGGACATTTGTGAACGGATCGCAAATCACGAAAATAAATCTTGAAGATGGGGATAAGATTATGTTTGGTGTTTCCTCAGTATTCAAGTTTGCGATACAGGATTCTCTTGAAGCCAAATTCCAGAAGAAACTGTATGAATCTTCTGTAAATGATCATCTGACAGGCGCATTCAACAAAAAATACTTCATCGATACATTGAATAAAGAGTTCGGTTACTCTTTAAGACACCACAGCAGCCTTGGCCTGCTAATGCTGGATATAGATTTTTTTAAAGAGATCAACGATACGTATGGCCATCTTGCTGGCGATATTGTTCTGATAGAGGTTGTTAAAAAAATCAAAAACAATTTGAGAAATGAAGACATTCTCTGCAGATATGGCGGAGATGAATTTGCCGTTATTTTTAGGAATTTTAAATCCGGCTTTGTTAAAGCCACTGCAGAAAGAATCCGGCTTTTTTTTGATGGAAGATTGATAAACATTAAAAATCACGAGTTCAATATATCGGTCAGCATAGGCACGGCAACAATAGGTAACAAAAACATCGCAACGCCTGAAGATATGATAGAACTTGCTGACGCCAATCTCTATAAGGCAAAACAGTCCGGCGGGAACTGTGTTGTCATTTAACCGGGGTGGGGGTTGGGGTGCGAAACTTGAGTTATAAGATTCTATTTATCCATTGGTAGTTCGGGGTATAATGTTGAGATAACCCACCACCGGGGAAATAATATTTATTACCGCGTCTGCCTTATAAATACGCGGGATTGGCCTAAGGCCGCGAGACCTTATGCCGCATTATTTCTTTTTACACCCTTCCAGGCATTCCTCATATGCAGCTTCACAGGCAGCCTCTTTAAGCTCATTCTTTTCGGCTTTTTCCTTACACTCTTTTAAAGCCGTTTCACAGGCAAGTTTGCAGGCAGCTCTTTTGGGTGAAAAACCCATGTAAAAAACCGAGCCAAAAATAATTCCCAGAACAAAAAATATATATAAACCCTTTTTCATGATTCCCTCCTTTTTTGGGTGGTTGATTGCCGGCTATTCTGTATCTTCAGGCCAGGCATTTTCGCCTTCCTTAAACTCAAACAGATAAGCGTAGACTTCTAAAATTACCATTTTTCAAAAGTCTCGCAGCATAAAGAGAAAATGGACATGGCTATTTCTCCAATTCTTGCTTAACTGCCAGACCTATTCTTTCCAGAGTAATCGGTTTTTTTATATATCGACCTGCGCCTAATTTTTGGGCTGCCTTTACCTCATCTGTTTCCGCAAATCCACTGACGATAACCGCCTTTTGACCGGGGTGAATCTGTATAATCTTTTCGTATGTCTGACGGCCGTTTAGGCCCGGATCCATAATCATATCAAGCAGGATTAAATCCACCGAATTTTTTTTCAAATATTCAACCGCTTCTTCACCACTGGAAACGGCTTTGGTTTCATAACCCAATGTATCCAGCATGTTACAGGATATTTCTTGCTGGCTTTCCACATCATCAACCACCAGGATGGTTTCACCATTTCCCTGGTAGTCTTTGATGGGTATGGATAAAGCCTTATCCGATATTTTATCTCTGGTTATGGGAAAGTACAGCTCAAATGCGGTGCCGTTTTCGTCCGTGGCTACATCTATATAGCCTTTATGATCCTGCACCACATTCCAGATAACCGCCAGACCCAAACCGGTACCGCTTCTTCCCATGACCTTCTTGGTATAGAAAGGCTCAAATATTCTCTCAAGGTCATCTGACGATATTCCAGGACCATTGTCCGAAACAGACAGAATGGCATATTCACCGATGTATACATCATCATATCCCTTCAGAGGCCGGTCTATATAAAGGTTCATGGTTGATATGGTCACGTGGCCGTCTCCTTCGATGGCTTCCAGTGCATTTGACACCAGGTTCATCAGCACCTTTTTGAGATGAATAGGTGAACCACTGATGTTAAATAGGTTTGTATCCAGGCGGGTCTTGACCGTGGCGGTGGGATAAAATTGCTTGAGCTTCTTAAACTCGGGAGAATGCAAGTACTCACCGACCAGATCATTGATATCCAGGGGTTCTTTTGTGATGGCCACGCCTCTTGCCACGGTTAACAAGTCCTGGACAATGGCAACCGCACTGTGCCCGGAATTCTGTATGGTTTCAATGGGCTTTCTGAGCTTGCTGTCTTCTGGTAGATCCATTAAAATCAATTCCGGATAGCTGACAATCCCGGACAGCACGTTGTTTAAGTCGTGGGCAACACCCCCGGCTAAAAGTCCTAAAGACTCCATCTTTTTTGATCTTGCCAGCTTTTCTTCACTTTCCCGCAACGCTTTTTCCGCCTCTTTAAGCTTGGTCAGGTCAAAGATGTATCCGATTAAACCGGGTGTGATACCATCTTTGGTTGGCCTTGCGTTAATAAAGCCGTGATAAGTACGGCCGTCCTTTCGCTGGATCAGATATTCAGCACCATCGGCATACATCCCCTGCAAAATCTGTTTAGACAAAGTTAATGCTTTATCATGGTCCTGCGGAGCGATCACTTGCAGCATATTTAAGCCGGCATCAATATCTTTTTGATTAAAACCGGTTGATTCTAAGGCAGCCTTGTTGGCAAATACGACATTTCCCTCGTTATCCAGTTCGAACATGGCCATGGGCAATAGCTCTGTCAGCAGTCTGTATTTTTCCTCGCTTTCTTTAATATTTTTTCTGGATTTGTACAGATTGGAATACAGTTTATTGAACTCCTGGGAGAGAATACCGATCTCGTTTTTTGAGTAATTCCAATCCATCGGTGCATTTTTAGACCGGATATTGTGTACAAGCCTGGATAAGGGGCGGAGCGAGTATCTAAGCGTTAAGACTATCAAAATCAGAGCCGCCAGGAAAGCCGTGAGGTAGAACCGATTGATAAGACTGACCTTCTCTTTTGCTTTAGCCACCACGTCGTCTTTTGGCTGTTGAACCACCACCCCCCACCCGACGGGTTTTATCGGTTGATAGGCCGCAATCCAGGTTTTTCCCTCATATTCGTAGTCTATCATGCCAGATTCACCGTACATGAGGCGAACAACCGGAGGGTATTTGGCATAATTGTAAGCAGTAAAATGCTCGAAATCGAGCTTTATTTTCGGGTGGCCAAGCAACCAACCATGGTTGGACACAAGGTACATGTATCCATTCTTGCCAATAGCTCGGGTGGTGACTATATCGCCCAATGTGTTCATTTGGGACAGGACGAATACACCTCGCAGTATTCCGATCGTGTCGCCGCCGGTATTATGTATCGGGGTGGAAAATCCGCTGACCAGGGTGCCGACCTTCGACTGGACGATGTCTATAAAAACGGTACGATTGATTTCAAGGGTTTTATTCACCCAGTCCATGTTGTGAGAAGGAATTTCATCGCCCACCATCCATGGGCGCTTGGGATAAGACACCCATTTCCCGGTGGTGTCCAGCACGAAGTAGTAGTTGTAAAATTGGGACACCGCGTTCATTTCACCAAGCGCAGAATCCAATCTGGCTTTCTCCATTGAGACAATCGAGGGGATTTTGGAAAGTGCCTCCAGTTCCAATCTGGCTTTTTTAATTGAAGACTTTATGTTGGTAGCGAATTCAACGGCCAGCACTTGCTGACTATGCCCCGCGTCGAGGATTTCATGTTCCTGCATCAAGGGCATCAGATATAGCTTATTGAACAGCAGAGACATCCCGAAGACAGCCAAGAGTATGGCAAGGCTTCTAAACTGGAGGGAGTGGATATTCATTTAGCGTATTTCACCGTATTTTTTTTGGGGGGGGTAAGCCAAATCCTGTTTTAGCTTTTGAAAGTATGCTTAATGTATGCTGCTATCGATATCAGGTTTTTATGGTTGAAGTCTCTGGTGTGATTGAAACCGGTCAAGCTTTTAAATCGGCTTAATCCTGCTTGCCCCAATGTTCACATCTTCTAAAGTCCATCTTATTAACTGTATCTTATCGCAAAAACTTCATCAAAGCAAGAGGTTCAGCAAGTCCTGTTAAAGCGCCGATTGGTGTTAAGGGTATGAATCGAGACAGTTATATTATTTTCTTCCAGGGGATATGAACTGAATCGGTTGCAGCGTGTCCGGATATTTGGGATAAAGTCCATCCGTTGCTAAACAATATAAAGGGACGGTCTATCCCAAATATCCGAACACTGCGAAAAGAGGTAATAGATGACCCACATATCACCTTACAGAAAAAAATATAACCGTTTCGATTCACAGCTGATTTTATATGTGACGTGCCGTCAGGGCATTACTTTCCGCCAAACCGGGGTGCGAAACTTGAGTATCTTATTTATGCGAATAAGAAAATCAGCAAGATGATCCATGGCAAACAATTTATTGTAGCAGAGGCAGGCACAGGACAGCATGGCTTGAAATGTGGAGTTCACCCATTGGGGTGATGGGCATGGCAACAAAGGGAATAGATGAAGGTGATGAAATATAAGGGGTGTGAAGCAACCGAATATTCAGGCATAAATATCAATCACTCTACCCACAGATTTTGCTTTTAGAAGTTTAACTGTATTTGAAATATTATAGGTAAGGGTGTGCATATGCGCAAGGCTTGGGCGAAAATATGAGCACTGAAAGGGTTGATTTTTTTTAAAAAAGACCGGTGGATCCTGTTTGTATGGGTATGTGCGTTGCGGTGCCTGAGATATATTTCTCGGTGTATGATAAATACTGGGCAAAAGGCTGTGGTGGTGAAATACTCGCATCGGATGTCACTTTTTTTCGCCTTCGCCTGATTGCCCTAAACTTGCCATAGGGATGAAAGGCAAGGTGGCTTACGCGGTGGCTCCATAGAGCGAAGGCGGGTTAGGCAGCGTGCGAATTCAATTTTGAAAATCCGTCACTCTCTGCAGGAGATTCAGTAAATAAAATATATAAATGCATAAGTGATGCCAAAAAGGTAATTGTGTAACCAAAAATGTAACAAAATCTTTAATAACAATTAGTTATATCTATTTTAAGGTAAAGCCGTCCGTACACATACATAACGATGACGCTGACTTTGTGGGGTCAATTACCTAGAACTGTGAAAGATTTTGCATAAAACCGGTTCATAAAAAAAGGCCATTGATAAGAAACTCCCCGATCAATTAACCCACTTTAAAAATTGCACACGTGCTGACTCCGTGCGCGTATAATTCACCATGCTTATTTTTCAGTTGGCCCTCAGCTGTTGCCAATCTTTTTCCTATATGTATCGGCTTTGCCTCACAACGCAAAACTTTAGTATCGGTAGTTACAGGCCGGATGAAATTGACTTTAATCTCAATCGTGGTGCAAGTCATTCCTTTGGGAAGGGTTGAGAGGACTGAAGAAGTCATTGCAGTATCAAGCAATGTTGAAAGTATTCCGCCATGAACCGTGGCAAAAGGATTATAATGGTACTCTGCGGGATGAAGCTCAAACACGGTATAGCCATGATCTACCTGGAAAATATGGTAACCGATGAGATTCGCAACCGGTGGTGGACTAATCTTGCCATCCTTTATGGATTTAAGATAATCCAATCCAGACATCGAAGCAACGGCCTCTTTCTTATTCAGTTGGGGATCATCCCAGTATATTGTTCTTTTTCTTTCCATATCACTCCTTGTTTGCTCGTTACAGAACGCTGAAATCCATGGTGGCCATCTCTTTAACCGAACGAATGATGCATAATTTAAGGTTAAACCGCAATTTTTCCGCCGGGTTCATGCGGCTGATTACAGCCAGGCCATGAGCTCGCTCAACGCTGTTGAACTTGTTAGATACGGTTCATTGGTTGTGATTGCCCTTGTTTGTGTTTCCTGCAGCAACCTGCGCAATGACCAGGAATTTACAGCGGGGTTGTGGGGGGATGGATCGCCCGATACATGGCCCCACATATGTTGAACCGCATTGCGGATTCCACCCTCTTTCGGGGGTGTTCTTAATAACTCAGTCAGAAGTACAGCCAACCCGGAGAAGTTCCTCCTGGTATGAGAGACCTGGCGGCCGATTTTTTTGTACTGACTCGGATCACGGGCAAGGACTGAATACTTGTGATGGCTCCAGAGTTGCTGCTCATTCTTCGGAAGTGGTATGCGGCCCGGTTCTTTGTTGGCGTATTTTTTTTTGAGCAGTTGAAATTGTCGGTCCGGTTGATCCAGGTAGGTTGCCGGCCAGATGCCATTGTTGGAGCGGGTGGTGACGGAAGATTTATCAGTGAAACCCCTCAATGCCATTTCACACGTCAATTGTCTGTGGCGCTGCCTGAGGGCCCAGCCATGACCGATCCAGCGGATCGTTTCGGGATGCCTGGAGTAACCCTTTTTCCCTTTGGTGATAATTGATACCACGCCGTGAAGCTCACGATGTTCACCCAGCAGGCTTTGCCGGTTTAAATATCCTGGATTTATATCCCAAATTCGCATTGAATCCCTTATGGTGAATTGCCGGCAAATGCTAGTCAAACAAATACCGGGTAATCATTTCCGATAATTGGGTGATGAGTCGATGTTCTTCGATTTCCGGTTTGTCGATCTTTATCATATGTACCACAGATTCAACCGCACTCACCACGATAACGGCGGCAGCTTCCACATCGGTCACCCTCAAGTTGCCGTCATATGAGCGAAGACTTTGGATCACATAGTGCAAAATCATCTGTTCTTCTTTTTGTCTCACTTTGGCCACATCCGCATCCATATAGCGCATGGCCGACGTCTGGCGATGGAATTCCGGTGAGTATTCGTGGGCTTCAATGGCCCGGAAAATCAGCTGATTGACCACAGCCTGTTTGTCTTTTCCTGCAAACAATTGGCCCTGGTGGGGGGCCAGGACTTTGGAAAATATTTTGAGGCTGTATTGGGTCAGGTTTTCGATGAACAACGCTTTTTTGTCGGTAAAATAGCTGTAAAAACTGCCGATGGAAACACCGGCGGCTTTGGCGATTTCCTTGGAATTGGTATGGTAGTATCCTTTTTGTGAAAAGAGATTTTCTGCGGCAGCAATGATGCGTTGGCGGGTGGCTTCACTCCTTTTTTGCTGTGGTGTACGAATATTTCCCATAATATCAATATACTCCGATTATATTACTTTAAACATATCATAACAGTCACCGACCGCACAAGAAAAAATGAACTTTAGTTCATTTTTTTGTTGACAACATGAACCAAAGTTCATATTTTGGATATAACATTGATTGATGCAAGAAAGGAGATAGCCATGAGTATAGGTGATGTTTTACTGGGAAATAGAATAGACCGCATGCCGAACGTTGCTTTTCACCTGATGTCTTTGATGTTCAAATTAATGAAAGTGTTTTTTTCCTATGAAAAAGCGATCGACCGCATGGGGATTCAAGAGGGGATGACGGTGGTCGATTATGGCTGTGGACCGGGAAATTATATCTTGGGTGTCGCTAAAAGATTGGGCCGTCACGGCAAACTCTATGCGGTGGATGTCCATGAACTGGCGGTTAAAGCGGTGGACAAAATAATCAAGAAAGAGAATCTCATCAATGTGGAAACCGCATTGGTGCAGGACTACCGATGTGAAATACCCAACCATGTGGCAGATCTGATTTACGCCATGGACATGTTTCACATGGTTAAGCATCCGAACCGATTTCTGGTTGAACTGCACCGAATTTTAAAATCAGACGGCAGGCTGATCATCGAAGACGGCCACCAACCCAGGGAAAAAACAAAAGACAAAATCAACCAAACTCGAATATGGAAAATTGTCGAGCAGGAGAAAAGATATTTGGTGTGCAGACCGGTTTGAAAAGCCTGTGTTGAATATGGACGGCTATTGTTTGACGCCGCTGAAATAGAGCAGGGCACCGTTCCGGCCGGGAACAATTTCAAACCCGAATCCATTCTTCTGAAGTATGCTTGCAAGTTCATCTTCCCGGTAAAGTTTTCCTCTAATTGTACTTTCGGGCTTACTCCTTTCCGGCACCGGTACGGAGCAAAGGAAGATGGAACCTGCAGTTAGCACTCTGTGCGCCTCTTGTATTACCCTTTCAGTATGATCAAAAAAATTCAGTGACAGGATGCAAAGACACAGATCAAACACTCCATCATCGAACGGCAAATCATCCGCACTGGCCACATAGAATTCGGCGTCCTTAAACCCGGCGGAGCTGAAGCGGTCGACCGCTTTCTTCAGCAACCCCGTACTGATATCGGTTCCAGTGTACTGATTGTCCTTGTCTAGAAAATTAATGGAGCTGCCGCTCCCTGTGGCCAGTTCAATCACACGTTTACCGTGAACATCTTTTAGCTTCCGGAGAAGAATTTGGTGATGTTTGGTCATATCGCCATCAAACTTGTGGGGAAATATCGAATTTCTCATAATGTAGTCATAAAGAAACGAAAAACAATCTCCAAGCCAGGGCTTGAAGCGCTGAGGCTTTCCGTTCGTTCCGATAACGTAATTCAAACCATTCTTTTTGACGGTTTGCCTGTCCTTGTTTAACATGTTCAACATCTCCTTTTCATCGTCGACCAGAAGAAAACTCAATGAATTCATAGTTATTTTTGTTCGGTTGAATGAAAAATGTTACGGATTTTTCCCAGCCATTGCAGATGCAAGCGTATGTTTTTGCCCTAAAAGGAAAGCAGGGCCTCTTTAATGGGATTAACGAAAGCAAAAAAAATACTCGATTTTTTTCGTAATGAACGGCGATGCAAATTTTCAAACATTTCTTCCCTTAACCCTCTTGAAATTTCCAGCTGTACACCTTTTCCACTCTTGCATCTGTTGCAGATGTTTTCCGGTTTGATTCCCCGAAGTCCCGTTATTTCGCTGATCACAGCGTTAAATCCGTCTGCCCTTAATGCAGACATTATTCTTTGTTTTAGCTTGTGGTTTTTACCTCCGACAAAAACCATGTCGCCCCTGTTTCTGGCGCCGTGAATTGTAACGACAATGAATGCATTTTTCGAAATCTGCAGTCCGATGGGTTCATCAAACCGGTTGCTGGTGATATGTAATAGTTTATTCCCCGTTTTTTTAATACCTTTAAAGGCATAAAAGGTAAAATCGCTTCCGGCTAACGCATCTGCAATGTCTATCGTTCCGGGTTCGATGCCTCCGCCGTGGGGCGCCATTATGGCAATTTTAGCATCAACTTCACGATATAAAATAGTGTAGTCTTCATCTTCTCTCTCATGTTGTTCCAATTCAGCGAAATTTTTATATTTGTCCATTACGGTCACAAAAAGTATTCTATTCGTTTTTATAGCACATCGACAGATGCAACGGACAAACTGGAGCGAGGCGGAAGGCTGCTCTATGGAAAAAATGGTTATGATTTTACCGTGAATCCATAATTATTGAAGTATCTTGTCCGCGAAATTGTAATTTTTCAAACCATTACAGTTTGGTGCCTTTTAACAATTTTTCAGCGAAGTGACGCCCCGTATGGTAGGCTTCATCCAGATAATTTTGATGATTCAGGATATCACCCTCGAGGTCGAGACCACGATAACAGAGCGATTTTTCCAGCTTCATATCAAGCGTGTCCATAAAATAGCGCATACTTAAAATGGCACCGTCAAACAATTTTTTCCCCTGAGTCGCTCCAACTGAAATAAAAATGCCCCTTCGTGAAAAATTTCGGGACGAAGGTGGGATTTTATCAATCCAATGCTGCTTCACCCACAAAGACTGGCAGCGGTCCATGAATGCTTTGGTATGTGCGCTGACTGCATAGAAGAATATCGGACTGGCAATGATCAATCCCGGTGCCGCCAAAATCTGCTCGATTACTAGTTGAAAATCGTCCTGGATGACGCATTTTCCTTGTTGTTTGCAACCATATATTTCCAAGCAGGGTGAAATTTTTAGGTCCCGTAATACAAATTCCTTAACCGTTGCTCCCGCATCATGAGCACCTGAAACGGCTTTTTTTAAAAGGGTAGCTGTATTGCCATTTCTGCGTGGACTTCCATATATAGCGACGATATCAGTCATAACACAAAACTCCATATGATCGTTCCGCAGGAACAAAGATTATATGTTGTGATACAAAATTATGTTTATGATAGAAAATACAATTATTTTTCTGGTAAAGTCAAAGCAAAACAATTTGATAATCTTTGCTTCAAGACGGATATGCCATGGTGGTTTTTAACGGTGAAGAGACTGAAGATGAATCCGCAGAAAAAAATTGGCGCAATTTTTCAGGGAAGAAGGTGAAATAGTATAGGTTCTTTAATTGGCCGAATGGCCAACAGCTATCTATCCCCATAGAAATGGGATAGATAGCATTGTCTGTTTCCTGTTGCCGGGAAAAATGACTCAAAAAGCGGAGCCCAGTCGCCTATTCTGCTTCTGCCCGTGCTTTAAACGCCTCATACCGTTCCATAAGCTCTTCTTGGATCCGGGCACGAAGCTTTTCCGATTCTTGCGGAAAGGTTTTTTCCAGGGAGGCATACCTTACCTCACCACTCAAGAATTCCTGGAGAGTCCCATCCGGTTTTTTGCTGTCGAAAATAAATGGGTTCTTTCCCTGCGCTTTTAATACCGGATTATAACGATACAGGGGCCAGTAACCCGATTCAACTGCCAGTTTTTCTTCGAGCTGGCTTTTGCCCATTCCTTTTTTAATACCGTGGTTGATACAAGGTGCATAGGCCATGATCAAGGACGGCCCGTCATAACCTTCGGCTTCGATCAGCGCTTTCATCAGCTGGTTTTTATTGGCGCCCATTGCCACGCTGGCCACATATACATAGCCGTAACTCATCATCATGCTCCCCATATCCTTTTTGGCTGTCTTCTTACCCGAAGCGGCAAACTTTGCCACCGAACCGGTTGGGGTCGCTTTGGAAGACTGGCCGCCGGTATTGGAATAGACCTCGGTGTCCAATATAAGCATATTAATATCTTCTCCGGAAGCCATGACATGGTCAATGCCGCCAAAAGAAATATCATAGGCGCTGCCGTCACCCGCAAAAATCCAGTATGATTTTTTGGTGAACAGCTTTGACATTTCGTTAATTTCACTTAAGAGGGAATGATCCTTGTATCCGGGAAGTAAAGCTTTTAGCTGGTCTCCATATTTTCTTGATCCATCCGGATCATTCATATTTTCCAGCCACCCGGACATGGCATCCTTTACATCCTGGGAGACGTCGGACTTAAGGGCTTCCTGCATCATATCGGCCAGTTTGGTGCGTTGATGGGAAGCCCCTAAAAACATACCATAGGTAAATTCCGCCGGATCCTCGAACAGGGAGTTTCCCCAGGTGGGTCCAAAACCGTCCTTATTGACACAATATGGAATTGCCGGGGCTGATCCGCCCCATATGGAAGAACATCCGGTGGCATTTCCGATTACCATCCGCTCGCCAAAAAGCTGGGTAATAAGTTTGGCATAAGGTGTTTCTCCGCATCCTGCACAGGCACCGGAGAACTCAAGCAACGGCTGGTAGAACTGGCTACCTTTAACCGAAGTTCTCTTAACCAGATCGTCGCGAACAGGAAGTTTAACCGCATATTCATGGTTGGGAACCTGAACCTCAGTCTGTGTTTCAAGGGGTTTCATTACCAGAGCGGGCTTTTTGGCCGGACAGATGTCCGCGCAATTGCCACAGCCCAGACAGTCTAACGTATTTACTTGTATGCGGAAGTGATAACCCTTCAGTTCTTTACCAATCGCTTTTTTGGCCTCAAACCCCTGTGGCGCATCGGACAGTTCCTTATCGGTTAACAGAACCGGACGGATGGCTGCATGAGGGCAGACCATGGAACACTGGTTGCATTGAATGCAGTTATCGATATCCCACTCCGGGACCAAAATGGCCACACCCCGTTTCTCATATTGCGAGGTGGCCACAGGAAAGATCCCATCGGGCTTGAAGGCACTCACCGGAAGCTTATCTCCCTGCTGGGCCAGTATGGGGCGCATGACATTAGTGACGAATTCAGGCTCATCCTTGGCACCCAACTGCTGTTCCGCGCCATTAAGCCAGGATTCGGGGCACTTTATTTCCACAAGATTATCGAGAGAATTGTCTACTGCGGCAAAATTCATGTTAACGATCTTATCTCCCTTTTTACCGAACATCTTTTTAATCTGGTCTTTGAGATAAGCAATGGCATCTTCTACAGGAATGACATTGGCCAGTTTGAAAAAGGCGGTTTGCATGATCATGTTGATTCTGCCGCCCAAACCAATCTCGGATGCAATTTTAACCGCATCTATATTATAAAACTTTATTTTCTTTTTAACCAGGGTACTGCGCATGTGGGCGGGGAGTTCTTTTTCCATGTCTTCCGCCGTCCAATGCGAATTGAGTACAAAGGTTCCCCCTTCTTTGATTCCTTCGAGAACATCGTAAGTATGCACATAGCTCGATTTATGGCAGGCAATATAGTCTGCGGCATCGATAAGGTAGGTGGACTGAATCGGGGTTTTGCCGAATCTAAGGTGGGAAATGGTTACCCCCCCCGATTTCTTGGAATCGTATGCAAAATACCCCTGGGCATACATATCGGTATGGTCGCCGATAATCTTAATCGCACTCTTGTTGGCCCCGACGGTTCCGTCCGCGCCAAGACCCCAGAATTTACACTGAACCGTCCCTTCAGGGGCAACGTCAAATCCCGGTTCTACTTTTAAAGATGTGTGGGTGACGTCGTCATTGATCCCTACGGTAAAATGGTTTTTGGGTTTATCCGAAGCCAAATTGTCAAAAACCGCCTTAACCATGCCCGGGTTGAACTCCTTGGAGCTTAGACCGTAACGTCCGTTAACGATCAATGGCACTTCGTTGCGTTCGAAATAAGCCGTACACACATCCAGATACAGCGGATCTCCCGGTGCTCCCCTTTCTTTTGTTCGGTCAAGGACCGCAATACGTTTTACCGTGGAAGGAAGGGCTTTAAACAGATGCTCAGTAGAAAAAGGACGGTACAAGCGTACCTTTACCAGCCCGACCTTCTCACCCTGACCGGTCATATAATTGACCACCTCTTCGATGGTTTCGCAAGACGAAGCCATTGAAATGATTATATTTGTTGCATCGGGGGCTCCCACATAATCAAACAGGTTGTAGGGGCGACCGGTCAAATCACTGACCTTTTTCATGGCTGCTTCAACGATCCCCGGAACCTTTAAAAAATAAGGATTTGCCGCTTCTATTCCCTGAAAGTAGATATCGGGATTCTGAGCGGTGCCCCTAAGTTCCGGTCTTTCCGGGCTGACCCCCCTGGCGCGGAATGCTTTAACCGCATCCTGGTTTACCAGTTTTGCCATGTCATCATATTCGATCATTTCCACTTTTTGAATTTCATGGGACGAACGAAATCCATCAAAAAAGTGGATGAAAGGAACGCTGGCCTCAATGGCCGAAAGATGTGCAACCAGTCCCAGATCCATAATCTCCTGAACCGAAGCGGATGCGATTTGCGCAAAACCTGTCTGGCGAACCGCCATGACATCCTGGTGATCGCCGAAAATAGAAAGTGCATGTCCTGCCACGGACCTGGCAGTGACATGAAAAACACCGGGGAGGATTTCTCCTGATATTTTGTACATGTTCGGAATCATCAACAGAAGACCCTGGGACGCGGTAAATGTAGTGGTTAAGGCTCCCGCAGCCAGACTGCCGTGCACGGCTGCTGCGGCTCCCGCTTCGGACTGAAGCTGGCGTACCGTCATGGTTTGGCCGAAGATGTTTTTGAGGCCATCGGCCGCCCACTCATCGCACATCTCTCCCATGCCGGAAGAAGGCGTAATCGGGTAAATGGCGGCAGCGTCACTCATTGCATACCCCACATAAGCCGCCGCTGTATTGCCATCGATTGTTTTCATTTTTATTGCCATGGTACTGCTCCTTATTATATAGATTTATCTGCTATTTCATTATGTTAAAAAAAGATTTGCCTGCGCATGCCAATGACCTGAATTTGTACCGCTTGTCATAAATATGTTCCGAAATATGGAATTGCGGTATAAGTGGTTGTAGAAAAAAACGTTTTGATAACGGAACGTTTTTTTGACAACCACTATAAAAACTTGATCATGGCTGTTCAACACGCCATAAATAAGATTTGTAGAACCAAAGGAATTTTATTATTTCAACAGATATGATTTGTAAAGGAAAAAAGCGTTATCAAAGGAGATTTTCAAAAAAATCATTCCCCTTGTCATCCACTAGGATAAATGCGGGAAAATTTTTAACCGTTATCATGAATATGGCTTCCATGCCCAGTTCAGGATATTCAATGGTTTCAACATTTTTGATGCATTCTTTTCCCAGTCTCGCTGCAGGTCCCCCAATAGAGCCAAGGTAGAATCCGCCGTATTTTTGACATGATTCGGTGACCACCTTTGACCGGTTTCCTTTGGCCAGCATCACCATGGATCCACCTTGCTCCTGGAAAATCGGTACATATGGATCCATGCGTCCTGCGGTGGTCGGGCCGAATGAACCGGAAGGATATCCCGGGGGCGTTTTTGCCGGGCCGGCATAATAGATAATGTGATCTTTGATATATTGAGGCAGGCCTTCCCCCCTGTCCAGGCGCTCCTTTAGTTTGGCATGGGCGATATCCCGTGCCACCACGATTTTTCCTGACAGCAAAAGGGGTGTGGCCACCGGATATTTGCTAAGGATGGCCCGGATTTCATCCATGGGTTGGCTTAAATCTACTTTAACCGCATCATCATCGCTTGCTGCCTCAGGCTCAGGCAGATATTGTACCGGGTTGGTTTCAAGTTTTTCCAGGTAAATGCCATCTTTGGTTATTTTGGCTTTTATATTCCGGTCCGCGCTGCAGCTGACACCAATCCCGATGGGGCAGGAAGCACCGTGCCTGGGCAGGCGTACCACCCGAGTATCCAGGCAAAAGTATTTTCCGCCGAACTGTGCGCCGATTCCGAGCTGTTGAGAAATTTTTAAAATTTCATCTTCCAGGCCCGTGTCCCTGAATGCATGCCCGGATTCACTGCCTTTGGTGGGAAGTTTGTCCAGATAACCGGCACTGGCCAGTTTTACGGTTTTTAAATTTGCTTCCGCCGAAGTCCCACCCACCACAAAAGCCAGGTGATAGGGCGGACAGGCCGCCGTCCCAAGGGATTTCATTTTTTCTTTCATGAAATTCACCAGGTTTTCCGGGGTAAGGGTGGCCTTGGTTTCCTGGTATAGGTAAGTCTTGTTGGCCGATCCTCCTCCTTTGGCAATAAAAAGGAATTTATAATCATCGCCCTGGGTGGCATATAGCTCGATCTGAGCCGGAAGATTGCATGCGGTATTTTTTTCATCATACATCGTCAGCGGGGCGTTTTGAGAATACCGCAGATTATTTTTTGTATACGCCTTAAAAATCCCCCGTGAAATTGCTTCTTCGTCCGCAACGTCGGTCCACACCTGCTGCCCTTTTTTCCCTATCACAACGGCGGTGCCGGTGTCCTGGCACATGGGAAACTCACCTTCTGCTGAAATAACGGCATTTTTCAGCATTTCAAGTGCCACATACCTGTCGTTATCGCTGCTTTCCGGGTCATGTAAAATATTTTCCACCAATTTTAAATGAGACGGCCTCAGTAAGTGGGCCACATCCTGGAAAGCCTGTTCAGCAAGAAACTCAAGTCCTTCGGGAGCTATTTTTAAAATTTTACTGCCTTCAAATGATTTTACTGAAACATGTTTTTGAGTTAACCGACGATATTCGGTGGTGTCTTCTCCAAGGGGAAACATTTCCTGGTAGGTAAAATCCATCATCTAAACCTCTCCTATTTGTAACTGTCTTATTGGTAAGCCTTTTCAATTGCCTTCTGTACGGCGTTCATAATCACTCTGCTACTGTTGGTCGCTCCGGAGATCGCATCAACCTTGGTGGACTGTTGGGCTAAGATTCTTTGGGGAATAATCTTGTCCGTCTTTCTGCCTATCCATGAGGCGGTATGCTTTACCAGCGCCACATCGGTTATCCGGCCTTCTGCAATGGTAACCTTTACCACGACCTTATTGAATCCTTTGCGGTATTCCCCTTCATAAACACCGTTTTTTAATCCTTGAGGGTCAACCGGTGCGCCCGTCAACGGCGCGATCTGGCAGCTGGCGGAACTTAGAATCATACCAACGGCGATAATAATCAGGGAGCAGGATTTAAAAAGATTTTGCATGAATACCTCCAATCTGACCATGATTACCTGAATGATATCCGAGAGTCTCCAGCGGTGAAAAATTCAGGGGTCAGAGCATTGGGTTGGTTGGTGGTCGCTAGTCACTTCTCTGAAGGGACATCTTTATCCGGCGGGAAGGGCTTCACGCCCAATATCGACGATAATCTGTTCATTCAGAAGCTCTTCAAATTGCACATGCACACTGCTTTCATCAAAAGGCTGAAGGTGAACGGCCACGATCTTACCGTTGCAGTTGATTTTGTGCTTGCCTGACTGGTTTTGGTAAATAGTTTGAATGTTTATCCAGGAGTCTAACAACTGGCTGGCATCTTCTTTTTTATTAATCTTAAACCCATAACTGATACCACCTGCCGAAATATCAAACAGGGATACCTTATAGGGTCTCCTTAGCGGTTTTCCCAATTGGTCTAAAGGCTGAACCAGGGCATTGCTGGAGAACTTAACCCGCTTATGCCCCCTTAACTGCAGCCCTGATTTTTGTATCAACTCGCCCACGCTTTCAAACGAGTTGGAAAAAACTCTCAGTTTATTTTCAATACCGGGTTGATTTTTCTCCCACTCGGTGAGAATATTTTTTTCCAGAAAAAACACTTCCGCATCCGTGATGGCGACCAGAGAAGTGGTACATACGGTAAAGGAGAAAAACGCTCCGTCATTTGCCAGGTTACCGGGTGTTAACTCTTTCAAAACCGCTTCCTGCAGTCCGAAGCGATCGTAGTATACCATTTGAAGTCGGCCACTTTTGATAAAATAGATGTTTGAATCGATCTGACCCTGTTCAAAAACAGGCTGACCCGCTTTAATTGCTTTCCTTTTCATGGCAAAATAGAGGGCATTGGCTTCGTCCTTGGTAAGGGTTTCAAAAAGTTTGGCATATGTTTGAATAAAGTTTTCATCCATGGCCTTGCTTTTTTCTTCTTCAATGATTTCGCCTGAACGGACAATTTCATTTAACGCCATGGGGGCAACTTCATACAGCTTTTCTCTGAGTTTTTCCGCCCGTGTAAAATCGTTTTCCTTAGAGGATGCGGTGATCATTTCCAGCAAAACTTTTGCGGCATTTTCCTGATCTCCCTGCTCAACATAGTGGTCCACCATTTTTTCCTGGTCTGAAATATCGCTTTCCGGTGGCAATTTTTCTTTCTTTTCGGCGGAGATATCCTCTTTTTGGGCAGGTGGTTTTATTTCGGCTTTGTCTTTCTTTTGTTCTGTTGCTGAACCGGTGCTTACTGGAATAGCAGCCCCGCAATGTTTGCAAATCTGAGCGGGAGACTGGCTGAGACCACATTCCGGGCATTCTATCCACTTGCTTTGTTGCTTGCTTGCTGGAGGGGTTTCTTTTTGTACAAAAAATTTGGTCTGGCATTTTTTACATCTGGAATAAACACCCTTAGCCGGAATTCTGGCATCATCGACCCTGTATTCGGTTTTACAGTTCGGGCACTGAATGTTCATGTTCGACCCCCTTCAGCGGTGGGATAGGAAATCAGACCTTACGAGACCATCAAAATCCGGACTTTTAGCTACAATTTTTCAAACACCTATATTATTACATGATTTTATGAACTATATCAATGTTTTTATAGGCGAAATTTCGATTTTTGTCGGTTTTTTCTATCTGCGGTAAGCCGCCTTCAAAGGCAACCGGATTAAATTTGCGTTTGTTCTTTAAGAAATTTAACATTATAAATAAAGGTCATCTCCCGATTAGTTGTAGTTAATTCAGACAAGGCAGGTGAATCATCTTCAAATGAGTCGGTGTGGTTCCAGAGGGCTCAAGGGGCCAAGGATTCAAGGGCTCGAGTGAAATACTAAAGAATTACAAGGCAGGGAAAGGAAACCAAGAAATGAATAAAGAGATCACCATTATTGCACAAAAAATGCGGGAAACCGATAAAAATGTTATTTTCACCGGTGCCGGCATATCCACTGAAAGCGGCATTCCGGATTACCGCAGTCAGGGTGGAATCTGGGAAAAATTCCGTCCGGTCTATTTTGATGAGTTCATGTCATCCAAAGAAGCTCGGATTGAATACTGGCGTCGATGGTCGCAACTCTATGACGATTTGGCACAGGCAAAACCCAACCCCGCTCATTTGGCTGTAGCCGGACTTTATAAAATGGGACTCCTTGAAGCGGTGATCACGCAAAATATTGACGGGTTGCACCAGCAGGCAGGCCTTCCGCACGATAAAATAATCGAACTACACGGCAGTACCCGCAGGATAAGGTGTATGCGTTGCAGCAAAATATCCTCCATCCATGAAGCCAAAAAGCGCCTGGATGAACAAGATCTTGCGCCGGAATGCGAGTGCGGCGGTTACCTGAAGCCGGACACCATATCTTTCGGACAGGCCATGCCCGTAGATAAAGTCGAACAGGCGATAAAACGTTCTAAAAACAGCCATTTCTTTATGGTGGTGGGCTCGACCCTGGTGGTTCAGCCTGCGGCACATATGCCGGTCTATGCTAAAAACAACGGGGCGTTTGTTGCCATGATCAACCTGTCTGAGACTCCGTGTGATGGGATATGCGACGTACGAATAAATGGAAAAGCGGCAGAAGTTTTGCAAAAAATCACTAATGCAATACAGCAAAATGGTCGATAATAGTTATGATTTAGAGTCACCTTAAAATTAAAGATTATGGACAACACGCAACACCACAACGCTTTTTTAACTTTTCGGGTAGGACCTTTTTGCTTGGCTGTTCCGGCAGTGGACGCGGAAGCGATTATTACCATGCCGGAAATCAGATCCGTGCCGCTTACCCCTGCCTCTATATCAGGCGTGTTTTCCCATCGCGGTAAAATTACAGTGGTGATCAGCCTCAAACGTAAATTCGGCCTGAAGGAATCGGACGACCGATCGGCTGGCCAGCTGATTATATCACGCCTGAATTCGGGTTTGAAGGCCTTTCGGGTGGATGAAGTGCTGGATATTATTCCTGCTTCAGGTTTAAATTTCAGCACGTTGCCTGCATTTGGCCGGATCACCGCATTCGACAAATTTGCAGTCAAACATGACGAAATCATTTTACGCACCGATTTCGAACTTCTTTTCCGCCTGGAAGAATCAAAGGAAGTTGCCGATTCGCTGAAAAACTTAACCAAAACGCTAAAACCGGAGCCGGATTCTGATCAACCTGTGTCTGATGAAGATGTACCTATATCAGAACCCCACTCTCAAACAACCCCTGAAGAGAATAACGGCATAGAGCCCCCCCAGCATTCAGACAGCGGTGACTCTTCTCAATCTGACGGCAATCCTGCAGACACTCACCCTGAAGAGGTTTCAGCACAAAAAGCTGGGGCGGTGGATAAAAGGGCTTTATTAAAACCGAATCGCAGGCCAGTGCGAAAACCAATACCCTATAAAGCACGACCGGCTCAAAGAAAAACCCCGAATGGATACGGATTACCCCCGGACCGCCAAGACGCCACCCAACCGCCCAAAAGAGTCCTGCGGCTGGTGGTTGCCGCTATGGTGATCCTGGGTATTATTTTCGCATCCATGATATGGCTATGGCCGATAAACGATAAGGATCTCAAGGTGGCTTATGGGCCGGTGAAACCGGCGGAAAATCACAGCCGGGATGTTTTTACCCAGCCCCCTGATTTTTCTCAACAAGAGGTAACAGGTGATACTTCAGAGATAGTTGCGGATACCGTTGAGGTATCCGAAGATAAGAATGATGAACCAGTTAAACCAGAGGAACCTGAGGCGGTGGAACAGATACCGCTGAAAACGGCAGAAAAAACTTTCGAGACAGTTGAAAAGGATAGTGCGGATTTTACCGCGCCACCGAAAAACAAGGAAATCCTGAGAATCGATACGGACGATTTTACCCTGACTGTTGAGCGGCCGCAGTCGTCAAAAACAGAACCGGCGGTGCCACCCGAGCAAAAGACGATTGATGAAGATTCACCCCCATTGAAAACGGATGAACAATTCCCCCGCAAAACCCAACAAGCACCGCCGGAAAAAACAGATCAAACCAATTCAGCGCCTGCGGCAGCGGGAAATATGGAAATTATACACATCGTGGTAAAGGGCGATACGTTGTGGGATATTTCTGCAAAATATCTGGGTGATCCTTTCCGCTATCCGGAACTGGCAAAACTGAGCCGAATCAACGATCCGGATCTGATTTACCCCGGCGATCTGATTCGTATCACCAAAAAAAAGCAGACCGTTTAGCAAAAAGCCGAATTTACCACTGGCGACAGGATGCTCACAGAAACAAACGGTTAATAAAACAAAAACTTCTCAGCATTTTCTGATAACTCATTGATTAACTCGTAAGTTCAATTTAGACGGTTTCGAAAAAAGTATAACCGATGGCTAAACAGAAAGTTTCATATACAAGGCACAGTGGTTTTTTAGAGACGAGGCAATACAAGTAGTATGCCGAGTGTCTAAAAAACCGCTGTAACGCAGTAGATGGTACTTTCTGTGACGCCATCAATGTTCATGGGGAATCTTTTTTGCGAAGATATAGGAAAAGGAGAGCGCCGCAGCCAATCATGGCGGCACACAGCAGCTGACCCATGGAAAACGACCAGAAGATATATCCCAGGTGAGTATCCGGCTGGCGAAAATACTCGATAAAAAATCGAACAACGCCATAGCCAATCAGATAGAAAGCCAGCATGGCGCCGGGCGGTTTTTTTATCTTGCGGATACTCCACAAAACCGCAAACAGAAAGATTCCTTCGAGAAAAGCCTCGTATAGTTGTGAAGGGTGCCGAAGCCCGGTCCCGGGTGCAAGGGGAAAGTACATACCGATGGATGAAGAGGTCGTTCTGCCGAACAATTCACCATTGATAAAATTCCCGAATCGGCCGAAAGTATATCCCAGCGGAATAGCGGCAATATATAAATCCGCAATCTGCCAAAAGCTTAAGCCCGCCCGGTGAGTGTATAGCCACGTACAAAAGACCACTCCGATCAGACCGCCATGGTAGGACATCCCGGATATGCCGGTAAAGGTCATTCCGTTGGAAAATTCAAAAGGCAAAATAATTTCAAGCGGATGTCTAATATAGTAGGAAAAGTTGTAAAAAATGACATATCCCAAACGGGCGCCGATAATCAATCCCACCATCATTAAGGTGGTGAGGTCTTTCACCTGGTCGGAAGTGATATCAAAGTCCTCTTCCCGTTTGATGCGGAAAAGAACCAGAAAAAAGGTAATGGCAAAAGCAACCACATACATCAAACCGTAATACTGCAGCTTGAAAGACCCGATGCCAAATATCACCGGATCAATGTTTTCCGGGAGGTGCTGCCACCAGATTATAAATTCATCCATCATTGGTTCCGTTTCCCCTTAAGACCTTCCAACTGTCCCGTTTTACCAGGGTTTCCAATCCCTCCTGGCAATTGTTGAATTAACCAACGCATGATAATGTAATATAGTCATTTAATCTTTTCAATTGAAATTTACGGACAGTGTGATAAAATCATAAATCATAATGCGTGTAAATTGATTCTGCCAATCCGATAGGACTGCTCAGTTCTTTTGATGCTCTTCTCAGTTGATTAATTTGCTTTTTGACTTCATGGAAGCCATGCGGTTACAAAAAAAGGAACCTGTGGCTTATTCAACGTCAGGTTGAAAATGAAAACGCTCATATCCAAAACTTTAGCCATCCTCAGCACTTTATATTTCACAACGATCTACGCATCTGTCGATGCAAATTCATGGCCCGGAAAAGCGGCAGGCGTTCGGGAAACGTGCCAAACAGTTTACGTCCGGGATGGTTTTTAATAAAAGCGTGAACGTGAAACCGGTCACGAAAGATCGATATGGCAGAACCGTTGCATGGGTAAATTGTAATGGAAAAAGTCTTAATGAGAACCTGTTAAAAGATGGGCTTGCCTTGCACATCAAGAGATATTCATCCGATAAAAATCTTGCAATAATGGAAAACAAAGCACGTCAAACAAAAGCCGGGCTTTGGATAAATCCGAAAGCTCAGCCTCCTTGCAGAGTCGTGAAAATATTCCGGAATTTATAGAAACATTTGCAGGAGATGACCGCCATATTGTGGATTATTTAACAGAGGAAATAATTAATCTTCAGCCGGAGCATGTGCAGAATTTCTTACTGCAAACAGCTATTCTCAATCGTTTATCAGGACCACTCTGTGATTCCGTTACCAGTCAAAAAGGCAGCCAGGAAATATTGGATGACCTGGAAAGAGCAAATTTATTCATTATACCATTGGATAATAAGCGTCAATGGTATCGCTATCACCATCTTTTTGCCGATTTGCTTCGGCAGCGATTGCACCGGACACATGGTGATCGTATGCATGAACTACACAAGCGGGCAAGTGAATGGTACGATCAGAATGCGTTTGGAGAGGAGGCCATAGAGCATGCGTTAATGGCTAAGGATTTCAAACGAGCAGCACGTTTAATTGAAGAACTTACCGAAGCCATATGGCAGCGTGGTGAACCGGCCAGGCTGTTTCGGTGGATAGATGCTCTGCCGGATGCATATGTGATTTCGAGGCCAAATCTTTGTATCGCGTACGCTTGGGTACTAGCAGTAAGTGGTAAACAAGCAGCCGCTGAACGGAGCTTGCAGACGGCTGAAAAGATCATTCATACTACTAATATGGATAAACCAATAAAGCCAAAAGGTGAATCAACGAGCCTATATTCTTTAAAGAACAGAGAGCTGCAAGGTAGAATAGCTGCGATTCGTGCGCATATGGCAACTGACCGGGGGGACGTAAAAAGTATCGTTAAGTTCTCGGAACAGGCGCTTAAACTCCTTCACAAGGAAGATTCAGCATGGCGCGCGGGTGTTGCGATTTCATTAGGCATTGCGAACTCGCTTCAAGGAGACAGCATATCAGCCATTGAAGCGCTCTCAGAAGCGGTAGCCGCAAGCAAAGCCGCAGACAATATTAATTTGTATCTGATAGCCAATTTTTGGTTGGTGGTTCGACTGAAATATAGTGGCCAACTACCGCGAGCAATTAAACTTTGTAAGCATTTATTGAAAGTCGTAAACGAAGAGAAATTGTCACATACGACAATAGAAGGCGCGTTATTCGGTATTTGGGGAGAAGTTCTCTACGAATTGAACGAACTAGATGAAGCCTTACATTATGTAAGAAAAGGTCTTATACTGTTGGAACATGGACAATATGTCGGTAGCCTTGGTTGGGCCTATTACGGCCTGCTGAAAATTTTGACTGCCAAAAATGATCTCCCCGGCGTCGAAGAATCAATCAAGAAAATAGCGCGATTAGAGCAGGAATCTGAGGTTCCTTCTTGGGTTACTCACCCGATTGAAGCCTGGAAAGCTCGGATATGGCTAATGAATGGCAACATAGACAGAGTTTTAAAATGGGCGGAAGAACGCGAATTAAAATTGGATGACGATCTGACGCCCATGCGCGAAACTGAGCACATTATGTTTGCACGAATTCTCATCGCCCAGGGCCGACTGAATGATGCTATCGGATTGTTGGAACGTCTGAGCAAAGAGTGGGAAAAGGGCGGTAGAAGTCTAAATCAGATCGAAACACTGCTGGTTAAAGCTTTGGCCCTGCGGGCACAAAGGAAAATAACTGAAGCCTCGGTCACCCTTGGGAAAGCGCTATCAATAGGCGAACCCGGAGGTTATATCCGCATCTTTTTAGATGAGGGCCCCCTCATAGCTGAATTGCTAGAAAAAGTGCTTGATACAAAGGTTGACGTTCCACGTGCGTATGTGAAAAAGCTGCTATCAGCATTTAGGCTAAACAAACTAATTAAAACAGATGATGGTCTGGTTGAACGGCTGAGTGAGCGTGAACTGGAGGTACTGAGACTCATTGCTGCCGGACTATCCAACAATAAAATCACAGAAGAACTTTTCATCTCATTGAGCACCGTTAAAACCCACCTCAGGAACATCAATAGCAAACTAAACGTTCATAGCCGCACTGAAGCTATCGTTAAAGCAAAAGAGTTGGATCTATTATAGTTAGATTGATGGTTTACTATTTAGTGTCTGAACGACAATTGAAAACTGTTTGAATTTACGATGTAAAATCGCATAGAAGTAAAACGAAGATTTTCCAGAAAATGCATAATTTACTTGCATTGGCAACTCGTTAAAGGT
>JAXHVO010000052.1 GCA_034189135.1 Thermodesulfobacteriota bacterium
ATGGATTTGGTCGCAGAACAGTAATTTTAACACAATAATACCCCTTAAGGGGTTATCAGTATCGATGCCCTTATAGGGCTTTATGCAAGCCTCCGGCTGGGCCGGAGGTCATGACTTTTTTGCCAGCATTTTTCCTATAGCGTAACTTGCGCCAAGAACCTTAAAGGCTTTGAGATCAAATCGAGATGCTTCACTTTTTACCCACAGGTCACCTATCCCCAGGCGTTTTGACAGCTGAGCGAGATGGGCCAATGGGGTTGGGTGATATCCCGGTAAACTCCGGTGAAAGTGGTTGACCGACCTCTGGACGTCAGGGGAAAAAAATTCAATGGCTTTTACGCCTGGAGACCTTTTTTTGTTTAACTGACAAAGAATTTCTATTTTTTGAGTCATAACCGCGTCTCTATACAAAGAAGCTCGAGGAAACTTGGTGAAGCTTGGTTTTTTAATTAATATATCAGAAAAATGCAGAAAATCAAGTTGCCAAAAAAGGAGGATACATGACAATTCAAATTTTGCACCCCTCAGTTATATTATTTTCTTCCAGGCGACAAATTTATCTTCAAGAATAGATTTATCCGGTTGACTTGGTCAGGGGCTTTTAGTATTGCAGCTGAAATCAAAATAAAAAGTGAAAGGATAAAAAATCATGGAAAGAACACTATCAATAATCAAACCCGACGGTGTGGCCCGCGGCTTAATCGGTGAGGTGATCAGACGACTTGAAAAAAGTAATTTTAAGATCATTGCCATGAAAATGCTCCACATGACCAAACAGCAGGCGGAAGGCTTTTATGCCGTTCACCAGGGGCGACCTTTTTTTGCCAGTCTGACCGATTTTATGTCATCCGGCCCTGCCGTGATGATGGTTCTTGAAGGTGAAGATGTGATAGCAAAATACCGTGAATTAATGGGGGCCACCAATTACAAGGAGGCGGCAGAAGGGACGATCAGGGCGGATTTTGCCACCGACATAGAAAAAAATGTAGTACACGGCTCCGATGCCCCGGATACCGCTGCCTTTGAAATCGGTTATTTTTTTAACAGTTTTGAAATTATCGGCTGATGCCCAAAAGAGTCAATTTAAGCCACATTTCTATTGTTCTGCATAAACCGAAACATCCTGAAAACATCGGGGCTGCCGCCCGTTCCATGCGTAATATGGGATTCAGTCAGCTTGTGGTGGTAAATCCGAAAAACTATATTCCTAAAAAAGTTCTTAAACTGGCTACCCATGAGGCAGCAGATATTGTAGAACATATAAAATTCCACCAAGACTTAAAAGAAGCGTTATCAGGGTATAATTATGTCGTGGGAACCACCGCACGGCTTGGCGGGGAGCGGCAGATTGTCAATTCTCCTTCTAAGCTGGCCGAAAAGCTGATTCCTATCTCCCATGAAAACCGGGTTGCCATTGTGTTTGGCCCTGAAGATAGGGGTCTGTCCAACAAAGATATCAGATTTTGCCATGTACTGGTAAACATTCCGACCGCTGAATTTTCTTCTCTAAACCTTGCACAGGCTGTGATGATCATCTGTTTTGAAATCTTTTCCGCAGGAAGAGAAGAAAATGAAGAATTTGTGCCCCGTCTGGCAAACCGTCATGAACTTGACGGAATGTATGATCAGCTTAAAGATATACTGGTTAAAATCAGCTATATTAACCATGAAAATCCAGATTACTGGATGAACAAGCTGCGCTACTTTTTTACCCGCATGCAGCTCAGGGCGAGAGAAGTGAGTATTATAAGAGGGATATGCCGCCAGATCGACTGGTATGGGAAAAAGCGATATGAAGATGGTTTAAAAAAACAAAAATAACCAGGGGAGTTTCTTATCAATGGCCTTTTTTGCGAACCGTTTGAATTTTAATGATTGTTAAGGCGGATACGGGCAAATGGGCGCTTCACCGGACGAACTGAGTAAAGATTGATAAATTCCCCGGACCCAACTGTATTGCACTTAAGTTCTTTCTTAACGATTTCTAATACAGTCAGATTCCTCATTTAAAACGGAACATATTTTTAAGAATTATTATAATGGTGCCAGTAAAACAGTGGCGATTGCCTCGGTTTGTTCCGGCCAGCCATCACTATTTAATATCCGCATGATAAGCCTGTAGAGACTTTATTTCCGATTTTCTTTTTCTTCGTGCTGCGATGCCTCTGGCCGCTGCCAGGGCAGCAGCTGTGGTGGTGATATTTAAAATTTTATATTCAATTGCTGCCTTCCGGATATAAGAGTCGTCGTCCTGACTTTCCTTGCCACTGGGGGTATTGACAATCAGTTGAATTTCTCCGTTTTTTATGGCATCAACGATGTTAGGCCTGCCGTATCCCAGCTTACGGATTGTCTCAGATTCAATCCCTTTCTCCTTTAGAAACTGATGGGTTCCTTTTGTGGCCAGAATTTTAAATCCCAAATCGCTAAACAACCTGGCAGGTTCAAACGCCCTTAGCTTATCTTTGTTGGCAATGGTAATTAGAACGGTCCCTTCCAAAGGCAATGTCAACTGGGTTGCTTTCTGTGATTTAAAAAACGCAAGACCGAATGATTTGGCCAGGCCCAGCACCTCACCGGTAGAGCGCATCTCAGGACCCAGAAGGGGATCAACCTCGGGAAACATTTTAAAGGGAAACACCGCTTCCTTAACCCCAAAATGAGGGATTTGCTTTGGTTTAAGATTAAGATCAGAAATTTTACTGCCCATCACCACCTGGGTGGCAAGTCGTGCCATGGAGATGTTGCAAACCTTGGAAACAATCGGCACGGTTCGTGAAGCCCTGGGGTTGGCCTCAAGTATATAAATGGTATCTTTTGCAATGGCATATTGGATATTCATCAACCCGACCACATTGAGCTCAATTGCAATTTTTCTGGTGTATTCATAAATGGTTTCAATATGCTTCACCGGTATGCTTACCGGAGGAATCACACATGCGCTGTCGCCGGAATGCACACCTGCCAGTTCAATATGCTCCATTACTGCAGGAACAAATGCATCGGTTCCGTCTGCGATGGCGTCCGCTTCAGCCTCAATGGCATTTTCCAGAAATTTGTCGATCAGGATCGGACGTTCCGGTGAAACACCTACGGCGGCCGTCATGTAATGGATAAGCATTTCTTCGTCCAGCACCACTTCCATTGCACGTCCACCGAGAACATAAGAAGGTCGAACCATCAGCGGGTATCCGATTCTGTTGGCTATTTCCAACGCTTTTTCCAGTGTGCTCGCCATGCCGGATTCAGGTTGCGGAATTGCCAGTTTTCGCATTACCTTTCTGAAGCGATCCCTATCTTCTGCCAGATCGATTGTCTCCGGAGAAGTTCCCAAAATTTTTACTCCGGCTTCTTCAAGTTCGTTGGCGATATTAAGCGGTGTTTGGCCGCCGAACTGAACGATCACTCCCCGAGGTTTTTCTTTTTCATATATACTTAAAACATCTTCACAGGTCAGGGGCTCAAAATACAGTTTGTCCGATGTGTCGTAATCGGTGGAGACTGTTTCAGGATTGCAATTCACCATGATCGATTCATACCCTGCATCACGGATGGCAAAGGCCGCGTGTACACAACAGTAGTCAAACTCAATTCCCTGTCCGATCCGGTTCGGGCCTCCGCCAAGGACCATGATCTTTTTCCGGTTGCTTACCTTAACCTTGTTTGGAGCATTATAGGTAGAGTAATAGTATGCGGCATTTTCCACTCCACTGACCGGTACCGCTTCCCAGTTTTGTACCATGCCAAGTGAAATACGTTTTTGTCGAATATCTTTCTCTGAAGTTTCCAGAAGAAAGGAGAGATACCTGTCGGCAAATCCGTCTTTTTTTGCCCGGATGAGCAGATCGTCCGGAAGCACCTGCCCCTTATAACTTAAAATTTCCTCTTCAAGATCCACCAGTTCCTTCATTTGTTCGATGAACCATGGTTTAATATGAGTGAGTTCATAAAGTGCCTGAATATCGGCTCCCTTTCGAAGGGCTTCGTACATGATAAACTGACGTTCGCTGGTGGCATCTACCAGCATACTCATTAATTCGCTCAAAGATTTTTCGTTGAAATCTTTGGCAAAACCGAGACCGTAACGGTCAATTTCAAGGGAGCGGATCGCCTTGTGAAAAGCTTCCTTGTAGTTCTTTCCGATACTCATGGCTTCACCCACCGCACGCATCTGAGTGCCGAGTTTATCTTCAACTCCTTCAAACTTTTCAAAAGCCCATCTGGCAAATTTCACCACCACATACTCCCCGGAGGGTGTATATTTCTCAAGGGTGCCGTCGCGCCAATAAGGAATTTCGTCCATTGTCAATCCACCGGCCAGCATGGAAGAAACCAGAGCAATGGGAAAACCGGTTGCCTTGGATGCCAGCGCGGAGGATCTGGAAGTTCGGGGATTAATCTCTATTACAACCACACGGCCGGTTTCCGGGTCATGGGCAAATTGAATATTGGTACCTCCGATGACCTCAATCGCCTCCACGATATCGTATGAATATTTCTGCAGACGTTTTTGCAGTTCGCTATCAATGGTTAGCATGGGTGCGGTACAGTATGAGTCTCCGGTGTGAACTCCCATGGCATCCACATTTTCGATAAAACAAACGGTGATCATCTGGTTCTTTGCATCTCTGACGACTTCCAGCTCTAGCTCTTCCCATCCGAGGACCGATTCTTCCACCAGGATTTGGTTTACCAGACTTTCAGACAGACCGCGGGCGGCAACAGTCCGAAGTTCTTCAATATTATACACCAGACCGCCACCTGTCCCACCCATGGTATAGGCCGGACGAATGACCACAGGATACCCCATCTTCCCTGCAATTTTTTCTGCATCTTCAACGTTGTTAACTGTCTGACTCCTGGGCATTTCAATTCCCAGTCGATTCATCGTTTCTTTAAAGGCGGTGCGATCCTCTCCACGCTCAATGGCATCAATGTTTACACCGATCACCTTCACCCCGTATTTTTCCAGCACACCCGCCTTTGCCAGCTCGGACGATAAATTCAGCGCTGACTGGCCGCCAAGGTTCGGAAGCAGGGCATCGGGGCGCTCATGGGCAATAATGTCGGCGAGTACATTCAGAGTAAGGGGTTCAATATAGGTAATATCGGCCATACCGGGATCGGTCATGATGGTTGCAGGGTTTGAGTTCACCAAGACGATTTCATAGCCAAGAGAACGCAGGGCTTTGCATGCCTGGGTGCCGGAGTAGTCAAACTCACAGGCCTGTCCAATAATAATAGGTCCTGAACCGATGATCAGTACTTTTTTAATGTCGTTGCGTCTGGGCATTCATAACTCCTTTCAAAGGTTCTTTTCTATATATAACTCAAGTTTCGCATCCTTGCGTTTATTCAACGGCATAGACGATAAGGGATAAAAATAAATTTTAAAAGCGAAATATACTTTCCGTGATTTTAACGCCGGCGCCCATCCATACATATAACATGGATGCTTAATCCTCTATTCAAACCAATATGTTGTATCTTTAATGCGCCTGATCCAATGTGGGGATTCTTCCGGTGCTGTTTGCAAAATACAGCAAATTGATTTCGCTTTAAAAATGTTATTTTTACCCTTTACCGTCTTAACCACGGCGGAAATCAGGGGTGCGAAACTTGAGTATGTAATTTATGAATTCGCAAAAAGTCGGTTTTTAATTTTAGGTAACTCAACTTCCAGAAGCTGTTTCAAATCCATTTTCAGAGTTGATTTTGCTCGATGGCGTCGTAAAAAGGTTCATATACAAGGCGTAGCGGTTTTTCAGGGACGAGACTATACGATATAGTATGTCGAGTTTCTGAAAAACCGCTACAACGCAGTAGATGAGCCTTTTTACGATGCCATCAAAAATAACTGGACCCGTCCCAGCAATGTGTACACAATTTTTCTTTTGGCAGGCCTATCGCTTCCACCAGGTCTTCCAGTTTTTGAAATTTTAATGAGGTAAGCTTCAACTTATCCCTTATTTTATCTGTCATTGCCATATTTCTTTCCGATCCTGCAGTCGCATACTCATCCAGGAACCGATCGTCACTCCCTTCAAGCTCACTGATCGCTTTTCGGCCAGCAAGGTCAAGCGTTGAGCGTGAGGTTGAAAAGTTTAAAAAGTCACAGGGATAAATCAAGGTGGGGCAAGCCGGGCGCATGTGGACTTCAACAGCACCGTAATCAAATAATATTTGTACGTTATCCTGCAACTGGGTACCTCTTACGATTGAATCTTCACAAAAAAGAATCTTTTTTCCCTCAACCATCGACCTGACCAGAATCAACTTCATTCTGGCAACCAGATCTCTTATACTTTGAGTTTGGGGCATAAAGCTTCTGGGCCAGGTGGGTGTATATTTTACAAAGGGGCGTTTATAGGGAATTCCTTTCTCATTCGCATAGCCGATGGCATGTCCCGTACCGGAATCGGGAATTCCTGCCACATAATCGATTTCTACGCCATCATTTTTTGCCAGACTGCAACCGCATCTGTACCTGACCTGCTCCACATTAATGGCCTCATATTCAGAGGCCGGATAACCGTAATAAACCCACAGAAATGCACATACCTGCATCTTATCGTTCGGTTTCTTTCTCTGTTCATATCCATCTGCGGTGATAAGAACAATTTCACCGGGTCCAAGATGCTTTTGGATGCGATATCCCAGATTGGGGAATGCACATGTTTCCGATGATACCGCAAAAGCGTTTTCCTTTTTCCCAATGGCAATAGGGGTTCGGCCCAATTTGTCCCTTGCAGCAAAAACTCCTTTTTCCGTGAGCAAAAGCATCGAGCAGGAACCTTTAATGAGTTCCTGGGCATTTTCGATCCCTTCCTCAAAGGAGCCTTTTTCACAAATCAACATCGCGGCCAGCTCAGTCGGGTTAGTGACCCCGCCGCTTGTTTCGGAAAAATGCATTTTCTTATTAAATTCTTTATTTACCAGTTCTTCGATATTGTTAATTTTACCCACTGTGACAATTCCGAATGTTCCTAAATGAGAACCGATTATGAGAGGCTGGGAATCGTAGTCACTGATAACTCCAATGCCCTTGTTCCCCATAAGATTCGGAAGATCGGATTCAAATTTGGATCTGAAATAATCATTTTCAATGTTGTGGATTGACCTGGAAAAGCCGTTGGGATTTGTAACCGCAAGGCCACCCCGTTTGGTTCCGAGATGAGAATGATAATCGGTTCCGTAAAACAAATCATTGGTACAATTTTCTTTTGAAACACACCCGAATAAACCGCCCATGGATAGCATCTCCTTTTTGTTGGCGATAGAAATTTGATGGCGTCGTAAAAAGCTGAATGACCACAGAGATCAAAGAGATAATTAGTTATTAAATCAAGATATTTTCTGTATTTTCCGTAAACTCAGTGGTGAAAAATCATTCTTCGCGAAACCATTAATCTTGAATATAGAACCATTGCCCTGAATTTTTTATTTGAGTAGTGCGATCGACAAAACTACGTTTAAATCTTCTTGTTGTCAATCTTGAAACCAACTTTGTTTAAAAATTGAAAAAATTATCTATTTTTTTCCATAAAGGCGTTCCAGATGTTCATTATTTTTTTCCGCAGTCGGTAAAATTTATCTTCAGGTACTTCGGCGCTTTTTTCTTGGAGACTGAACCTGTGAGCCACGGCTCTGAATATCAGGTAGGCGTGCCTGAGCAGGTTGGCAGTATATTCATCAACGACCTTGATTTCAGTTAGGGACTGAAGCTGGCGGACATTATCGGTGAAATTTAAAAGTTCCGGATATTTGTTGGAATTTAATAGAACCAGGTACTGAACCAGAAATTCGATATCAACCATGCCCCCCTTGTCCTGTTTGATATTAAAAATACCGGGCTTTGGTTTTAATCGTTCCTCACGCAATCGTTCGCGCATGTCGGCCACTTCTTTCCGAAGCTTTGTCTTATCTTTTAGTATGGAAAGAACTCCTTTTCGTACCTTATTAAAATGGTTTATTAAATTGGTATCCCCGCATATAGCTCTTGCTCTTATAAGTGCCTGGTGTTCCCACGTCCAGGCACTTTTATGCTGATATTCGGTGAAGGTGTCTATCTGACTGACCAGAACACCGGCGCTTCCGCTGGGTCGTAATCTCATATCAATTTCATATAAATTTCCCATACGGGTATGAGCAGTTAAAATATGGACGACGCGCTGACCCAGGCGGGCAAAAAACTGTGTATTGTCAATTTGTTGCATACCACCTGTGGTCTGTCCAGCGCTTCCCGCATGAAGAAAGACAAGGTCAAGATCAGAAGCATATCCGAGTTCTATTCCACCAAGTTTTCCATATGCGATTACCACAAATCCCCTGTTGCATTTATTTCCGTCTGCAAGACAGGTGGGGATTCCATGCTTTTCGACCAGATGATTCCATGCCAGGTTGACGACTTCATGTAAAACTGTTTCGGCAATATAGGTGAGATGATCGCTGACACGCATGAGAGGAAGTAATCCGGTTACATCCGCTGCCGCCACCCGCAGGGTGTTGGATTGTTTAAAAATACACAACTGTTCAATCTGGTATTCGAGCTCATGGGTATTTACCTGTCCAAGTTTTTTATTAAGTTCTTCTTTGAGCTCGTCCTTTTGTGGCGGGGCATAAAGGGTGCGGGGGTCCAGAAGTTCATCCAAAAGTACGGGATGGGCGGCCAACCGGGATGTGATCAGAGGGCTGGCACATGACAATTTTACCAGGTGAGTCAGCGCTGAAGGGTTTTCAATCAAAAGGGAAAGATAACTGGTGCGCCTTTCAATGGTTTTAATCAGATCAACAATACGATGTAAAGTCTTATCCGGGTGCCTGACAGTGCTGATTTCTTGCAAAATAATGGGCACCAGCTTATCGAGACGGCTTCGGCCTTCAGTGCTGAGCGTTCGGGTTGCCAGGTCATTTCGCAGATGATCCAGCAGTTGTATTACCTTATTCGGCCTTTGATAGCCTTTATTTAACAGCATTTGAGCTGAATGCTTGTCATCCGTCAATCGAAGCCATATGTTGCCAAATTCATCTGAAGTCTTTTCATTTGTTTTTTTTGAGTCTTTTGTTTCAAGAAGCGCCATAAAATGCGTATGAACATTTTTTCGGTGTCTTTCAAGATGCTCGCCAAATATTGGATAACTAGCAAAACCCATTGACGCAGCCAGCCGTTCTTGGTCTACCGGCTCTGAAGGGAGTTGGTGGGTTTGCTGATCATAAAACTCTTGAAGGCGATGTTCCGTTTTTCTTAAAAATTCATATGCCTGCAACAGTTCGTCGCAAACATTCTGAGGGAAATAGTTTTCCCTATAAAGAATTCTTAATACCTTTTGAATCGGTCGTTCCTGAAGAACGGGTAAAACTCCTCCCCTTAGGAGTTGAAATATCTGTCCGAAAAATTCGATTTCACGTATTCCTCCGGGACCCAGTTTGATATCTTGTTTCATCCCTTTCTTTTTGACCTCAAGAGAAATTTTTTTCTTCATATCCCTTAAGGATCCAAAAACACCATAATCAAGATACCTGCGATAAATAAAAGGCTTGAGTTTATTCAGGAGTTTTTCCCCGGCCTTTTTATCACCGGCAACGACCCTTGCCTTTATCCACGCATAACGCTCCCATTCACGTCCCTGATGTTGATAATACTGCTCCATGGCGTCGAAACTCATGCACAACGGTCCATTTTCACCAAAAGGGCGAAGCCGGGTATCGACTCGAAAGACAAAACCATCTGAAGTCACTCTTCCGATTACCCTGATCAGTTGCCGGCAAAGATGTAGAAAGAATTCCTCATTACTTATCGTTTTAGGTCCCTGTTTTGTGTTTCCCTGTTCGGGAAAGGCGAGAATCAGATCCACGTCGGAGGAAAAATTCAGTTCATGTCCGCCAAGCTTCCCCATGCCGATGACAATAAGGTTTAGAGGTAAGTTATCAGCTCCGGTGGGAATTCCGAATTGTGTGCACAGCCGGTTATAAAGAATTGAAAGTGTTTGGTCTATGCAGGCATCGGCAAAGGCTGAAAGATCCGACATGGTTTCCGCCAAATCCGCAAGGCCTGTCAGGTCCCGCCATGCAATACGAACCATTTCGCGGGTTCGAAAAACACGGAGAGCCTCCTCAAGTTCCGGGTCTTCCTTGATACCGGAAAGAGATGTTTTAAGTGTATCGCTGTATGACTCGGACGAATAGCGTCGGTGAAGGTCGCCGCTTTCCATAAGGGTGGCTATCATTTCAGGGTTGCGGGTGCAGGATATGGCAACAAAATCGCTAAAGGCAAATACTTGCTTGAGTTCTCTAAGAAATTTAGGGTTTTGAGGAATAGTAATATTCGCTTCATCTGATGCAATACAAAAGTCATCCCATTTTCTCTTAAAATCCGTGGCCAGAATTTCCGGAAGCTCTTTATGATGTTTCATACAATGAATAGGGTGTTATGGATCATAACTCTTATGATAAGAAGGGGTAAGTTTTGATAAAGCATTTAAATCATTTAATAATATCTTGATGGCATCGTTCCAAGGCTCACATACAAGGCGTAGCGGTTTTTCAGGGAGGAGACTATACAAACAGTATGTCGAGTTTCTGAAAAACAGCTACAACGCAGTAGATGAGTCTTGGAACGATGCCATCAGTTTTTCGATGCCTGTTTTATTAGAGAGACTGCACCGGAGATTTGCTCCTTTTTTGAAATTTCAAACGCCGAATAACCAAACTTGTCTCTCAACAGGTTTATAACCGGCGGTATTTTGAAAGTATCCGGCTTTCCGCGTATGGTTATTTTTAACGAATGGTTGTGAGGTTGAATTTTCACCGTCCAGAAAATATCAGGTGTTTCATCGAATTTTCCCGTACGCGGTTCATAGTGCAGTTCTCCTTTAAAATGACGCCTGATTGACGAAAGTAACACTTCGCCAAAGCTTCGGATATCAGGGGGAAGTTCAATGAGAAAAAGTTTATCGCCCGGGGGTACCACCTGTGAAGGTTGATGTTGGGATTGTTTTGCCGGTGGCTTTTTTTCTGAGATTTTTCTGGTTTGAACCGGTTTTTTTTCAGGCTTTGGTGAACTGTCGGCAACCGTTTTTTGCTCTGACGGAAAATCGCTTAAAAGAATAATTTTGCTGGTACTGCCGATATTAATCAGCCGGGTTGATTTTGGATCAAAAGTAATGCGCCGATTTTTTTCATCAAAGTGAATTTCAGATTCTAACAGCAGGATGCTAAAAGGGCCTATTTTGCTTTTACAATCTCCGAAAGCACCAGTTTCGTCGGGATCAAGCACAGCCTTCCAGACTCCATCCCCAATTCGCCTGACACTTTCAATTGTAACTTTTAACCCCATGGTATTTCTCCGGGCGCTTTTTGAGAAAACCCTTAGTAACAGCAAATGTAGCCGAACTATAGAAATCCAAATACCGGATGCCGCCCTTATTGTCAACTTGTCATTTTTTATCTGCAGGTTTCTGTAAAAATCAAATTGCGTTTGAAGATTGGGTGATGAAGATTTTATTAAGCAGGTAAAATTTAATCAAAAGGGTCGATAATCTGAACTTCTGCTTTTTTAAAATCCTCAGCGTTTCTTGTAACATATATAATTCTAACAACCTTGAAACATGGTTGGAATCCCAATTAACCTGTCAAATATGACATGGCTTCCTTCAATTTCTTGCGAACCAACAAGCGTCTCATTGAAGATGAATACTTTATCCGGCCTGTATGCCTGGATAAAACTCCTGAGTGATCGACTTACCCTGGGCCGTTTGAGAGATCCGGCCTTGACTTCAACTGCGGTAAGCTGCTCTGCTCTTCGAATGATAAAATCAACTTCTGCCCCGGAACTTGATCGCCAGTATAGTATCGTATCCAATAAAGGATTCGTATGCTTATATAGTTCTGTAAAAACAAGGTTTTCCGTTAGAGCACCAAGGTCTGCCCGTTGATTTCCAGCGGCAAATCCTCCAAACAAAAGATTTCGCAGACCGTTATCTATGAAAAATATTTTAGGTGTAGACGTAACTTCAGCGCGTTTACCTCCCACAAAAGGCCCAACCAGTTTCACAAGATGACTTTCCACCATTAGATTGATGTATTCAATTACAGTATTGACACTAACCCCCACGCTTTCGGCCCAGTTTGAAAAATTGACAAGATTGCCGATTTGAGAAGAAGCCAGGGATAGAAGCTTCCTGAAAGCATCAGGGCGCTTGATTTTGTATATATCTGAAGCATCACGCAATACAAAGGCTTCAACTAATTGTGCAAGGATAGCTTGTTTATCCTGATTCAGAACTACCTCCGGGTATCCACCCCATATGAGAAGTTCTTTCCAGTTCAAAGCTGCTTTTTCATCTGTAATTAATGGCGGCAACTCATCAGGCTGAAGCTCGGCCATGCCAAAAGGCAAAAGAAGATGACGGTCTGCACGGCCGGCGAGTGACTCCCGTGTCTTACTCCGCAGGTGATAGCTGGATGATCCGGTAACAAGAATCGGCACGTTCGGTTTTAAATCTACCAATCCTTTTAGAAAAAGACCTGCTTCGGATAGATGTTGGATTTCTTCAAAAAACAGACCCGGAATTGGGCTTGCTATTTCTTTGATGCTGGTTAAGAATAATGCCGGCGATTCACAGATCTCGCGACAGGATGGTTCTTCACAATTTATCAAAAGAAACGGTTGTGATTTAGTTGTAAGATAATGCCAGATAAGTGTTGATTTGCCGGATTGCCTGGGGCCGATAACAAGGTTAACCCTGTTATTGTCACTCTTAAGCGGCGATGTAAGGTGCCGTGGTATAAACCGTTCCGGCAGATGGTTACGCAGCGTCTTTGGCCATGCATTTTTATCAAGCAACCATGGATTATGCCCCAGTAGAACCTGTAAGGTGATTTGATCCATATGTTTTATTAAAATATCAGGGTTAATTTATATTACAACTGAAACATATCAGGGTTAGTTTTCAATAGCAACAAAATTTTCGAAATTATCCGCAAAAATCAACTGTCCCTTTTATCTCGATGATCGCTACATCTTTTTTATGCCACGTGCTTAGCCACACCATAAAAAAAGCCCATTGATCTTATTATGGCCTGCACATTGTTTTAATTACAGAGCTAAACCCCCAGCTAAGCTGGGGAGAATGGCAAAAGCTATGCTGAGTATTTAAAAAATGCTCCTTTTGGATTAAAGGTAACAGCGCTGATTCTGTGACCAAAATCCA
>JAXHVO010000053.1 GCA_034189135.1 Thermodesulfobacteriota bacterium
TCTATGAAAGCCTTTCAGAATTTGGGTTTTTGGTTTCGTCACCATCTGTATACCCTTATTCTAAAGGCTTTTCCAGCTTTTTTAGATGGTTATTACTACTTTTTTTCGCTCAATTGGGGTTCTATCTTAATAATAATCTAATAAGCTGTGGTTAAAAATAATCAACGCCGCGTCATCCGGGCTTGGATTCTTCCCTTCTTCTTCTGCCTTTGTGCCTCTGTGCTTTCTGCCTCTTATTTCTTTACTCATTTAATTTAATCAATGCAAAAATAATTTTCCCTTCACCGCGGGTGGAAACATGTACCCGCTGTGCCGATTCATCCTCCAGGCCCCACGGCAGCGGAACATCCTCAATCCCAATGCTGACATAATGATCTCCGGAAGCCACCGGCCAGAATTCAAATTTTCCGTCTGAATCGGTTTCCGTGGTGAACCGACCGTCTAAATAGATAACAATATTTTTCAAGGCCGTTTCATTTATGCCTTGCCTGCCATCTTTATTTTCGTCCAGAAAGACTGTTCCGGTGATCCTTCCCCGGCCCGGACTGCCGGTGGGTCTTCCATACAAAACAGGTTTTGTTCCTGAAGCTCTGGCATAGCTTATGGAAAATAGAACGGTTTTGCCGTCCGTGGTGGTGCTTTCCGTATTTTCCGGCTCATTCATATTGCGGTTGTAATCCGCATTTATGCTGATCAGCCAGTTTTCATAAAACTGCCAGCTGAGCCCAAACGATAAGCTGGTGCCTTTCGATTTTCCGAGTGTATTGCTTTCTGTGATCACATGTTGGGCGGTTCCTGTCAGCTTTAGGTCTGTTAGGAGTGATTTTTCGGCGGAAAGGCGAAGGCTGAGTTCATCTTCTCTAAGTTCCGTCCAGGTGTATTCGATGTCCGTATTCAGCCGGTTTAGAAAAGCGGCTTTCCACACATGATCCCACAAGGCACCATAGGTGGTTGTGTCATCTGCCGCTGTATCATTTTCATTGAGGCTTAACTGAAACCGGCTGGTGCCAAGGGGAAACCGATGCAACACAAAGCTTTTCAGCCCGTAGACCCGGTTGTCATCTTCGGCAATTCCGGAATCGGCATGGGAGGTATTTAAGTTTACGGATCCGCCGAACTGTGTTTTTGTACGATAGCGCCAGGTTCCGTTAATAAATGATGCCGTGGTGATGTTACCGGCAAGTTGCGGATTTTCATCCAGATTGTTTTTGGAAACCTCGCTTCCCAAGGTCCATTGCCAGCGGAAAGACCTGCGATTGGAGCGTAAATAAAGGCCTTCACGGTCATTGTCAATGGGGGTATCGGTCCACAGCAGGTCAGGTTCAAAATAAAATGCACCAAAGTAGTGATGCCATTTGCCGTGCTTAAAGTGATCATCCAACCACAGGCCGGCATTGCTCTGGCTGTCGCCGAGAAAATGTATTTGAAGGCTTTGAGAATTTGCAGCATCTTGATATTGGAGAACACCGGCATAGCTTCGATGGTTTTCTCCGTTTTCCGGATCAATGGTACTCCAGAACTGAGCGCCCAATTCCCACTGGTCATCAACCCGGTGAGTCGCGCCGAGTCCATATAATTTCCCTTCGGTTTTTTCAAAGGCCTGGCTGGCAATTCCTGTATATGTTCCGATTTCTCCAGCATTAAAAACCAAAGATGTATCATTACTATAAAACCTTGTATTGGCTCCCTGCAAAATAGTGGATGGCAGATAAAACCGGTAGCTTCGGCTGACCTGGGTGGGGGTAAAACTTCGGAAATGTCCGACTTCGCTGTCCATTTGAAGCCAGTCTTTGAGAACATAATCCTGCTGGCGAAAAAGAACCCGCCCGTCTTCTTTTTTTCATCATTGCGCTCATCTGATATAAGTCCTTCAGCCAGTAGTTCAAAGCTTCCGTTGCCGACGGTTTCCTGTCGCCAGCGAAGCTGTGCACCGTGTTCCGTTAGGGTGGTATCGTTGTCGGTTTCATTTTGATAATAGCGGTAGGTCATTCCGATTGATCCGGGTCCCAGGCGGCTTTCTTCATATTCCTCTTCCATTTCAATTTCTTTAATGATGTCTTCATCAATCAGGCGATCCACATAAATCGAAGGAGCAGAGCCTTCAGTCGTTTCAGGAGAGTCTCCCGGTAAAGGTGGCTCGGCGTATAAAGTGGGTGCTGTTAAAGTTAAAACAGCTAAAAATGCGGTGGGTATGGACGTGCGCAGTGAAATAAGCAAAACTCCTTAAATTCGAGTTAACAGTGACGAGTGATCGAATTGCAAATGGGCAAGTTTGTATAAACGGGTTTAATGCCAATTACTGGAAACAATATGACGATTAAAATGAAATTATAACAGTATATTACACTGTATGTCAAGATTTGTCGCGGACTTTTATAATGGTTTGACATTTTAACATAATTAAAATAAATGAATGCCAATCTATAAAACCATCAAAACAACCTACTACTAAAGGAGAAAGAGATTATGTCAGACATCATGCAAGTAATAAAAAACAAAGATCCCCAGGAAAGAGAGTTTCATCAGGCAGTAAGCGAAGTCATGGAATCGGTAAAACCGGTTCTGGATCAAAATCCTGTTTATCGGCAGGCAAAGATACCTGAAAGGATTGTTGAACCGGAACGGGTGATTTTATTTCGTGTACCATGGATGGATGATCAGGGAGAAGCGCAGGTCAACAGGGGCTTTCGTATAGAAATGAACAGCGCCATAGGCCCTTACAAGGGAGGGCTGCGTTTCCATCCGTCTGTTAATCTTGGCATTCTAAAGTTTCTCGCGTTTGAACAGGTTTTTAAAAATGCGCTGACCACACTGCCCATGGGTGGGGGGAAAGGCGGATCGGATTTTGACCCCAAAGGAAAATCGGATAACGAGGTGATGCGATTTTGCCACAGTTTTATGTGTGAGCTTTTTCGCCACATTGGGGCGAACACCGATGTGCCTGCAGGCGATATAGGTGTCGGAGCAAGGGAAATCGGTTATCTGTTTGGGATGTATAAAAAATTGAGAAACGAATTTACCGGCATACTAACCGGTAAGGGTCTCAACTGGGGAGGAAGCCTTATACGACCGGAAGCCACCGGTTTTGGTTCAGTTTACTTTGCTGCCGAAATGCTTGCTACCAAGAATAAAACACTGGAAAACATGACATGTCTGGTTTCCGGATCAGGAAACGTCGCTCAGTTTACTGCAGAAAAGCTTTTGGAGCTCGGGGCCAAAGTGGTGACTTTATCGGATTCTTCCGGGTACATTTATGATGAAAGCGGGATAGATGAAAAAAAGCTTGAATATGTAAAGATGCTCAAGAACGTAAGAAGAGGAAGGATTGGAGAATATGCCGAGAAGTATTCTTCCGCTGTTTATACTCCGGTTGACCCTGCAAACGATCATAATCCTCTATGGAACCATAAAGCAGATTGTGCTTTTCCCAGTGCCACACAGAATGAAATCAATGAAAAAGATGCCCGGAATCTGGTTAACAATGGTGTTATGCTGGTATGCGAAGGGGCAAATATGCCGACAGAACCGGAAGGCATAGATATTTTCCTTGGCAACAAGCTTCTCTATGGCCCCGGGAAGGCGGCAAATGCAGGCGGTGTTTCTGTTTCCGGTCTGGAAATGACCCAAAACAGCATGCGACTGTCCTGGACCCGTGAGGAGGTGGACGACCGGCTGAAGATAATCATGAAGAGTATTCACCAAACCTGCCTGGATGCGGCAGAACAATACGGTACCCCCGGCAACTACGTTAATGGTGCCAACATTGCCGGTTTTGTTAAAGTGGTGGATGCCATGATGGACCAGGGACTGGTTTGATTAAAACCTGGTTTTTTGGATCAGGTTAGAGAAAAACGGCTAAGCTGAATCGACTCACTCATTTTATGGGTGGCGGGTTATGGGTTGCGAGTTACGAGTGAAGAAATGAATTCCAGCTAATTTTGAATAAAAATGGAAATAGTCTTTATTCGCTTTGTTCATGCAAATATTTGAATATGTATAAAACTTTGTTCCTCAAAATTTTATGGACATGTAACACGTAATCCGCCACTCGCAACGTGTGACGTTTACCATGCATCCCCTTACAGCGATAATCAAAGCAGGGCTTTCCGAATCCGGATATTTGCTATTTTATCTATTTAAGGGGTCCGTGTACAGAGTACTGGACTTATTTGTTAAGGCTGATACGGGCCAATGGGCGCTTCTCCGGACGAACCACTAACAATCATTAAAGCTCAAACGGTTTACAAAAAAGGCCATTTATAAGAAAATCCCCGACCCCTCATCCATTTAAGTCGTTTGCAGGAAGGCTCACCCTAATTTTCAATCCATCGGATGAATTTTCAGCACTGATCTTTCCTTTATGCTTTATAATGATTTTTTTAGCAATGGCCAGACCCAATCCTGAACCGGGTGTACGGGATTGTTCAGCCCGAAAAAATGGTTTAAAAATCCTGGTCAGCTCTTCCTCGGGCAATGCCTCAAATGAGTTTGTGACAGTGATGACAGTAACGTGTTGCTCAAAGTAGGTTTTGATAATTACCTGTCCATTTTTCGGGGTAAATTTGATTGCATTTTCAAGAATATTGGTCAATGCGGTTTTAAGTGCATGTATATCTCCAATAATCGGTTGGTCGACAGACAAATAAGTCATCACCTGTAATCGCTTGTGACTGATATTCGGCTTGAGACGTTTAGCAATTTCATTCAGCAGTTGGGAGAGATCAAAGGGTTTAAGCTTTACGGCTGTTTCCTGAATATCCAGCTTGGATAACAGAAGGATGCTTCCTATGAGGCCATCCAACTCCTCAATGTCTTCCTGCATGTCGTCCAGATGCCTGCCTAGTAATACGTTTCATTAATACTTTTACATATTAGCTTGCGGTAAATCGAATTTCTTCCAGCAATGTACAACGGGCTCAGTATTGATTTCTTCAATTCCCTTGAGGATTCTTTCTTTGAG
>JAXHVO010000054.1 GCA_034189135.1 Thermodesulfobacteriota bacterium
CTTTAACGAGTTGCCAATGCAAGTAAATTATGCATTTTCTGGAAAATCTTCGTTTTACTTCTATGCGATTTTACATCGTAAATTCAAACAGTTTTCAATTGTCGTTCAGACACTAATTAAATCTTTATATGCAAATACCATGCACAGCAAGAGGATATGCAAATATATATTGAATATTCAAGTGGTTGAATAGAATGGCTTATGAGCCGGCCTGTGTCATTATTACCTATAGATCACAGATATTATGTCATCCAGTTCATACTATTACCCATGATGCCTAATTTCCTGAAGACAGTAAAACGGTTTGAAAGCATATAATACCCCAACTGAGCTTAAGCAAAATGTAGAACTTATAAAAAAACCACTCTCTTTTCTTTGTTCTGCGTGAAAGTCAATGATTCTCCACCTTCTGCATTACCAGAGACACTCAGTTTGCGATGTTTCCGGTTTGGTTGGCAGAAAACCAAAGCGAATGAGGACAGACAAACGTGGACTTGAAAATGGGGGATTTGAAATTCGCTTTAATTGTTTAAGTATTGATACATTACCAGGTGAGGCTCTATATCCAGATGAACATTATTTTCAGAAATTTGCGTTGCTCTGGACAGCTGCACTACCGAATTGCCAAAAAATGACCGTAATGCCGCATTAAGCTGGTTGCAAAGGACAGAGTATGAATAATGCCTGGCGGCAATTTTATAATTATAATTTACCATCTGTTCTCTTCTTTCAGGAGATTGGAGAATCGATTTTATTTTTTCCACCGTTTTTTTGGTAAGAAACCCATCCATCACCGTAATGTCAAATCCCAACGGCTCAATGTCGCGAACAAAGGTGGCATATCGGTTTATTAAAATAGGCTTTTTAAAGTAAATGGCTTCCAGAAAGGCATTTCCGAATCCTTCATATAGGCTGGGATAGGTGATAAAATCTGCAAATGGATACACATCCCAAAGGGAAGATCCGGTGTTGCCATTTCCGTTATCGGCCCAGGGGTCTGCGATTTTGGTGGCAACCAGACGAAGATCCACATCATGTTCCCGGGCATAATCTTTTAACCATTCCGCATATTCATAACCTTCATCTCCTGCTTCATGGGACACAATCAGTTTGTTTCGTGGATCCTTAAGCTCCTTGACGAGCTCGATGGCATATTCGATCCCTTTTCTCCTTATTATGCGTGTGGGTTGCAAGATCATTCGGTCATCGGATTGTAAACCGATAGATTCACGGAAAACCCTGGCGCCTTGGGCATCGAATGATGGTGGGTTGTCAAAATCGATGACATTTGGAACAATAATTGAAGAAATACCGGTACGAAGTGCAAGCTGTTCCTGAGCTTCGGAATTGATTACCACATGTTTGATATTGGGAAGGTTGGGTGGAAACGCCATGCGCAGATAATCATTTACCGCATTCACTGAAAAGCGAACCCTTTCCCAGTAAAAATCGTGGTTGTGAGAAATAGTAGGCATTTGAGTTTCAGCAACGGTTTCGGTTAATGCAAGACCCAACGGCACATGCATCGGGATGGTGAGAACATTTTCCGCAATAATAAGATCGATATTAAAGTGGTTGATAAATTCGTGGAGTTTTAATTTGAGTTGAGACCTTAACTCGTGAATGGCTTGGGTCACCGAGGGATTTCGCCTTTTGTTCCCCAAAATTTGTTCATTGATCCACTGATTTTTTTCATATTTAAAATAGGCTTCCGGGACCAACAGGCTTTTGGTCATATCCCGATCCAGTCTACCGGCAAACCAGAAACAATTGTGTCCGCTCTTGGCAAAAACATCCGCCCACTTACTTGCTTCCAGAGTAACGCCGTCCGTGCCTGAGAACCGGGTTGAAATAAATCCTATGTTTATGCTCATGTATCCTATATTCTGGCTGATTAAAAATGAAACCGGTGTTTCTTAAAAATAAATCTCCCCAGTGAATCCTTTTTCATTTGAAGCATCCATATAACAACATATTGTAGTGTGTCAACAGTATATATCAATATATTGTGATTAATTTTGCTTTGGCGGTTTTTCGCTATAAAATTTCATCAACTGATTTGAGCCGGCCGCTGAAAGGCTTAGCAAAATCCACACGTTCCTGTACCTGCCACTTTCCCAACTTCCTGTCAAGCATTATGCTTTGCCTGGCTTACATCGACACCAGTTATTAAAACCCGCTGTGATGAATATATTCTTTACCTTCTTTTCGATTTTTGCCATAATCCTCATTTTTATAAAATATCTCCTTCATGGAATACGCAACCATGAAAGTGACACTCTAACGAAGCCTTTAGAGATCTTACTGGACCATTGCCATATGCCCACGGAAACAGTTGATACCATAATTATCGGAGGTGGCCTCAGCGGTATATATGCCGCCTACCTGCTGTCCCAAAGGAAGAGGCCTTTTGTTGTTCTTGAAGCCCGTGGACGTCTCGGTGGCAGGATTTTAAGCCCTGAGCATCAAGAATTTCACTCCGATCTCGGTCCCTCATGGTACTGGCCCGCCATTCACTCCAAAATGATGCACCTTATTCAATCCCTGGGCCTCAGGGGTTATCGCCAGTTTGAAGAAGGTATGGGCCGTTTTCAAAGTCCCAATGGCACCGTCAAGACCGTCAGCGGTTACGCCATGGAACCCCTTTCCTGGCGGCTTTCCGGTGGCATGATGGCACTGATCACAAAACTCTGTGAGGATATCCCGGAAAACGCCATCAGGCTCAATCACCCGGTCTGTAAAATCGAAAAAAAGCGCACCCGTGTTCTGGTCAGTGTCGGCGAACTAGATAGGGAGCCCTGGATCTGCTTCAGCACCAGCAAGGTCATCCTCGCTTTGCCCCCGCGCCTTGCCGCCGCCACCATTCTGTTTAACCCGGAGCTGTCGCATCATTTGACCCAGGCGATGCTGAAAACCGGTACCTGGATGGCAGGCCAGGCCAAATTCTGTGCCCTTTATGAAGAACCTTTTTGGCGCCAGTCAGGCCTCTCCGGCCAGGCTTTCAGCCAATGCGGTCCTCTCAGTGAGATCCATGACGGATCCAACCACAGCCTGGGGCCTTACGGCTTGACCGGCTTTGTCGGTATTCCGGCAGTGCAGCGTAACCATCAACCACTCCTTACGGAGGCCATTCTCTCCCAACTTGCAATCATCTATGGCAACGCTGCGGCACAACCGGCGACCTTTTTCTACCATGATTGGGCGCGCGAACGATTTACCGCCACCCAGTTCGACCAGCCACCGATGATCGAACACCCCCTCTATCACCCCCCTGCAGGCCAAACCTCCATTTGGGACGGCACCATCCATTTTGCCGGCACGGAAACCGCAGAGCAAAACGGTGGCTATCTTGAAGGCGCCCTGACCGCAGCCGAACGCTCTGTGATAAACCTCTAAGTTAGCAACCATAATGACACCAAATTGATTCATTCCAAACCGATTAAAATGGCGGTTCGGCAAAATAAAATATGACTTAACATTTGCCATGTCAGATGTTAAGTAGGATTTAGGTTAATATGATGAGCCGTCGCAATTATGTTGAATTTCTGACCTGGGCCCTGCCCAGGCTCTCCATGAGGTACAAAGGATTCCGCAGGGTGAAGCGGCAGGTATGCCGGCGGATAGACCGGCGTATGCGCACATTGAATTTATCCGGTCTGGATGAATATAAACAGTATCTGATGGCAAACAACGATGAATGGCATACCCTGGATCAATTTTGTCGAATACACATCTCTCGATTTTTTCGCGATACCTATGTATTTAACCCCATGATGAGTTCCATCTTGCCGGAGCTGGGACAGACAGTCAAACAAGAAAAAGGCAGGATCTTGTCCGTTTGGAGCCTGGGATGCGCATCCGGTGAAGAGGCCTATACCTTTAAAATTATTTGGCATGCCCTGCTGCAGGATCGGTTTCCTGATATATCCATTCAAATATTAGGTACGGATATTGATGAACATATGCTGGCGCGCGCCAGAAGTGGTAAATATAAAAAAAGCAGTTTAAAGGAAATGCCCGATTATCTGATTCAATATGGTTTTGAAATTTCAGGTGAAAATTATTGCTTAAATGATCTTGTAAAACAGGGTATTGAATTTTTAAATCAGGATGTACGTCAACAAATGCCTCAATCCTTGTTTAATATCATCGCCTGTCGCAATCTGATCTTTACCTATTATGATTTAAATCTTCAACAGAAACTGACCCAAAGATTGATTAAAAGACTGACACCCGGGGGCATTCTCATTTTGGGAAAGAATGAATCATTGCCTAGTGATTACCCTGAGTTGGTTCAACATAATCAGTGCAAATTGTTTTACCAAAAAGTTCAACGATTCAACAGGTCGAAGGATCGACACACTTGACCGGTGATATTTACACTGTCATAAGCGGCTGTATTTTGAACACGGACAAAACAATAAACACCTTCACAAAAGCGGCTTGAAAGTATATCATACATGAATTCCATAGATGAAATCGTTGCCATTGTTGATGAAAACAATCATATCATCGACTCTGCTCCCCGATCGGTGATGCGTGCACAAAATCTTCCTCACCGCGCATGCTACGTGCTGGTCTTCAACTCACTTGATAAAATCTTGGTGCAAAAACGAACCCAAAGCAAAGATGTCTATCCGGGTTATTATGACATCGCCACCGGCGGCGTTGTGCTGGCGGGTGAAACATACGAAGAATCGGCCCAAAGAGAGCTGGCGGAAGAAATAGGGGCAATAAATATTCCCCTGAGGAAACATTTCGATTTTTTCCATCAGGATAGTCACTGCCGGGTGTGGGGACGAGTTTTCAGCTGTAGATATGACGGCAAAATTATACTTCAGAAAGAGGAAGTAGAAAGCATAGACTACCACACCATCGCAGAGATAATGAAACTAAAGGACATTAAATCTTTTACCCCGGATGGCCTTTATGTACTTTCCCGCTATCAGATGAAAGGGCTGAGTTGAAAGAAAACCGTTCAACATTTTTATAATAAGGATACATGCCATGAAGATTACCGATGAAATATATCAGGTGGGCGGGAGTGGATTTTCCTCGCCGGAAGATGCCGCCATCTATCTGATCGTTTTTGCCGAGCACGCGGCGCTGGTGGACGCAGGCTGTGGCCGAAGCCTTGAGAAGGTCATACAAAATATCAACAGGTGCGGTATTGGTTCAGGACAAATCGACTATCTTTTGATCACCCATTGTCATTTTGATCACACCGGTGGTGCTGAGGCCCTAAAAGACCAATTCCAGTGTCGGATTATCGCCCATGAACTTGATGCCAAATATCTGGAACAGGGAAATGATACGGTAACCGCGGCAAATTGGTATGGCGCCCACCTGAAGCCGTTTCACGTTGACCGAAAATTAGTCACCGCCAGAGAAATAATTGATTTGGGCGGCAGGAATATTGAAGCCGTCCATGTCCCGGGGCATTCTCCTGGATCGGTGGTTTATTTGACCGAGTCTGAAGGAAAAAAAGTGCTCTTTGCCCAGGATGTGCACGGCCCTCTGGATTCAAGCTTCCGGTCCAATAAAAAAGACTACTTCACATCCCTCAAACGGCTGCTGTCACTTGAAGCCGACATATTGTGCGAAGGACATTTTGGTATATACCGGGGCAAAAACGAGGTGGCCGGGTTTATTGAATCATTCCTGCCAAAATAAACCAACGCCCCCACTTCTTTTTGTGGCAAAAGCCATATTGACATTCCCCGACATGAATGACAAATAGAGAAATATGGATGAACAGGGAATTCATATCGAAAAAACAGTCGAATTGAGCTATCCGCTGCTGATTGCGGGGTTTGACGGTTGGGGTAATGCGCTTAACGTTTCCAAGGGCATGGTTTCTTACCTGGTTCGTAGCTTGAATGCCGAAATATTTGCCAGAATTAATCCGGATCATTTTTACCGCTATGATGAAGACCGCCCCGGGGTCAAGATAGAAGACGGCCTTTTGAAACAATTTTCCACACCTGGTGGTGCTTTTTATGCGGCAAAGACAGGACAGGCTGAAAGGGATCTGGTTATTTTAATGGCCGATGAACCACATTTGAACTGGTTTAATTTTATCGACGGGCTGTTTTCCCTTTGCCAACAGCATGGAATCAAGACCATTATTACCCTGGGTAGCATGTATGACAACGTTCTCCATACCGACCGAATCGTATCGGGAATCGTCTCGGACCCGGAGTTGTTTTCCAGGTTAAAAGAGAAAAACGTCATTCCCATCAACTACCAGGGCCCCAGTGCCATCCATTCCATCATACAGTCCCAGGGATCCCAGCAAGGCTTTCATTGCATCAGCCTGTGGGGCCACTGCCCGTTTTATCTGCAGGGGACCATCCACTTCGGTCTGATGGCCCATCTGGGCAAAATGCTGTCGCACTTTGGAGAGTTTACTTTAGACACGCAAACCCTTGAGGCGAGCTGGCAAGAGCTGGACAAACAGATCCGTGAACTGGTGAACCGTAATCCTGAGGTTCAGTCCATTATCAGCGAACTAAGAAAGGCCAAGGTGAGAGGGTCATGGGAAAGTATGAAGGGATCCGCTAAAAAGAGCGACAAAGTCATTAATCTGACGGATTTTCTCAAGCCGGGCTAAGTCGAAAGTGACCGGACATGCTGTCGGAATCCATTTGGCAAGGCAAAATCCTTAGGCATGGCCTGAAACGTCCACTCTGCAGAACCCGGCCCTGGATACAGCCGAAGACTCGGAACGCACTACTTCTTCCAAGAGCACGGGTTCTCAGCGAGATAGATCAACTACGCTATTTTATCCTCCGGGTAAAATCACGATATCGACCCGCCGGTTCATCCGCTTGTTTTCCGGAGTATCATTGGGGGCCAGGGGGTGATATTCCCCGTAACCCACCGCAGAGAGTTTTCTGGGGTCCATATCTGTTTTATCGGTAAAAAACCGTAAAACAGCCAGTGCCCTGGCTGAAGAGAGTTCCCAGTTTGAGGGAAACTGTTCGGTATGGATCGGCACATTATCGGTATGCCCTTCGATCTGGATATTATTTTCGGGATATCTGTTGATGGCCTGAGCTATTTTTGCCAGAGATTGCTTGACCTTTTTTTTCAGCCTGGCCTGGCCTGAATCGAACAGGATACTGTTATCGATGTTGATAATGGTCTTGGTTTTATATCGTTTTAGGGTGATTTCGCCATTTTCAATCTCTGCTCTCAACTGTTTTTCGATCTGATCGGCCTGTTGGGAGAGTTTATTGAGCGCTTTTTCCTTTTCTGCGTTCATATCTTCAAGGATTTTGATCTGATCAAGCAGTTTCCCGGTGAGTATTTTATGCGACTGTATCTCATGGTCCAGTCGGTTGTTCAGGGTCTCAAGTTCATCCCTGTATTGCGACTTAAGCGTGCCGATGGTATCATTTTTTGCCGCAATATCGGTGTCATATTTTTCCTGAAGCTCGGTAATCTGCTGCAGCAGGCCCTGGGTTTGTTCGGTGGATTCATTTTTCAGGGTGGCAATGCTTTGGTTTAGCTCATCCTGTCTCGAAGCGGCCACGGCCATATCATCTGTGTATTTTTCCTCTAAGTCTTTGAGTCCCTGTTCAAGGCTTGAAATCCGGTTTTTCTGTTCTGAAATGGTCTTATCATTTTTCGCTTTGGTAGCGGACAGTTCTTCTTCAATTCCCTGTTTTTCATGTTCCAAAGCCGTGTAATCACTCAGCAGGCTGGTGTAGCTTTTTTTGGTTACCACACAACCCCCGATTAATGAAATAAGCACACAGCAAATCATGAGCAGTCCGGTTGTTTTCATGTCAAATCTCCTTTATCCGTTTTGAAAAAAGATGATCCAGCAGCGATGAGACTTTGTTTTGACAAAAACGAGTATATGCCCACCCCATTGATGTGTCAAGGTCTTTGAAAATACACGTTATAAATACAAACGGTCGACTTGAACTGATCAGGGATAAGGAGCATCCGTGGTTTCGGGTCATTGGTTGAATGGAAATTACCATAGCAGGGGAATAAGCAATCCTGCTGGTAGCTGGATAGGGATTTGACTAACCCGGTGAATTGTTTTAAACTCCATTAAAAAAAATCGGGTAAAGGAACCCCCATGAAAAATTTACCGAAATCACCCTTATCACTGTGGCTGGACACCTACGGCACTTACATACCCGAACCACCCCTGCAGGGAGAGGTAAAGGTGGATATCGCTATTATTGGAGGAGGATTTACGGGGGTGGCAACTGCGCACGAACTGAAACGGGCTGAGCCGTCTTTGCGGGTAGCGATTATTGAAGCTGAAACCGTTGGCTTTGGAGCCAGCGGCCGTAACGGATCATTCGCCATGACTGTGGTGGGTCTGGGATTCGGAGTTACGGCCATGTTACGGGGAAAGCAGTTTCTCAGCAAGGCCCATAAGTATATGATGAAAGCCGTTGATCACCTTGATGACCTGATTCAACGGGAAAAGCTGAATTGTGACCGCATCCGGCCGGGATTTTTAAGAACCGCGACCACAGATGGCTATGTCAAGCGCATTCAGCATGATGTCAAACTTATAAACTCCCTCGGATTTGATGACATCTCCTGGCTTAAAGCCCGGGAGGTACGTGAACGTGTCAATTCGGATCGTTATCTGGGAGCCATGTGGGAGCCACGCATGGTGCTGATCAATCCGGCCAAACTGGTTCGGGCGGAAAAAAAGCTTGCCTCAAATATGGGAGTTATGTTTTTTGAAAATACCCCGGTTATGGAAATAACTTCAAAACCGGTTTTCCGCATTAAAACACCCGGAGGGAGAGTGTCTGCGGAACAAATTGTTTTTGCCACCAACGCCTATTCACATCTTTTCCCCGGTCTCAAGCGAAAGCAGGTGCCTGCGTTTACTTATATGATCGCCACCGCTCCACTTAGCGATCGGCAGCTTGAGCCGATTGGCTGGGACGGCTTTGAAGGTCTGGAAGATGCCCGCAACCTGATCCACTATTACCGGCTTACCCGTGATAAGCGCCTGGTAATGGGGGGAGGCCCGGTCGGTCTGACCTGGGCCAACTCTCTGGATGCAGATAGCAATGAAGCCGCCTGGAAGCACCTGGAAAATCATATCCACTTTCTTTTCCCTTCGCTTTCCGGGGTAAAAATCACCCACCGGTGGGGAGGACCCTTTTCGGTCACGGTAAATCTGACTCCTTCTCTGGGTTACCTGGGTAATAAAAGGGCGGTGTACAGCCTGGGATGTATCGGACATGGTGTCTCTATGAGTCACCTTAACGCCTGCGTACTAAGAGATCTTCTGCTGCAACGCCGGAGCGGTTTACCTGAATGCCCTTTTGTCAACCACAGGGTCATCCCCTGGCCCCCCGAACCTCTTCGCATGGCTACTATCGGCGCAATTCGCGGTTACCTTCAAATCGAAGACTGGTTTCATGAACGCAAGTTGCCACGGGCAGGAAATTTAAACAACAAGCAGGGAGCAAGCAAAATATAGCGAGTTTTTGCTGAGTATCTTTAAATTCAAATTGGTCTATAAGCTTTGAAAACCATATTTATCATCACCAATACAAAAGGGGTGATTCGATGAGCGCAGAAAAATATAAAAGAAGGCTGACCGCCATTTTTAGTGCCGATGTCGTTGGATATAGCCGACTCATGGGTGAAGATGAGGCCGCTACCGTTGATACGATTACCAACTATCGTGAAATCATCGCCGATCTGATCGAACAGCACCGGGGTCGAATGGTGGACTCTCCAGGAGATAATATCCTAGCCGAATTTGCCAGTGTGGTCGATGCTGCCCAATGTTCCGTGTCTGTCCAGAAGGAAATCCAGGCCCGTAACAATGAACTGCCTGTGGACCGAAGGATGCAGTTTCGCATAGGGATCAACCTGGGCGACGTGATTGAGGAAGGAGAAAGGATATATGGAGACGGTGTAAATATCGCGGCAAGGCTCGAAGCTCTTGCAGACCCTGGCGGGATCTGTATATCAAAAACAGCCTTTGACCACATCGAAAGCAAGCTGCCTTTAGGATATGAATATATTGGAGAACAGTCAGTCAAAAATATTTCCAAACCGGTGATGGCTTACAAGGTATTAATGGACCCCAGGATTATCACATCCGGTGAAATTAAGCAGAAAAAAGAGATGCCACCCTGGTCGAAAAAATCCGCCATTGCAGTGGGAATCGCCATCATTACCATTTTCATGGCGGTGGGAATCTGGAGCTTCTATCTTGGCGGTCGTTTAACCGAGCGAGCCACAGGGGGGAAGGCCTCCATTGTGGTTTTACCGTTTAAGAATTTGAGCGATGACCCTGAGCTGGAATATTTCAGTGATGGTATTACCGAAGAGCTGATCGGTGCACTGGCTGAAGTGAGAGGACTGAAAGTCATTTCTCAGACCTCGGCCTTTTTTTACAAAGGAAAAGATGTGGATCTTCGCACGGTAGCTGAAAAGCTCAAGGTGAACAACGTGCTTGAAGGAAGCGTGAGAAAGTCCGGCAATAAACTTCGGATCAGCGCCCAGCTTATTAAGGTTGCCGATGACACTCACCTGTGGTCGGAAAGCTATGACCGAGAGATTAAAGGGGGATTCGATATTCAGGATGAGATATCTATGGCAGTTGCCAAAAACTTGAAGGCGCAACTCCTGGGAATTGAGGACGAGCTTTTGGCCCATGACTACCTTCGGCGGTTTAGTGTCGATACAATTATAAAACAAGGAGAAAAGATAGAGGGCGGGTTGTCGGCCTTTGGTGCCAATATAGAAATGGCCGGGACGGTGAATGGGGGTCTTGAAGCCTTTGGAGCAAATATAACCATTTCGGGAAAAAATCAGGGTGACCTCAAATTTGCCGGCGCAAATGTAATTCTCGCCGGAGAATTCCTCGACATCGTGAAGGGTCTATCGGCAAATTTAACCATTTCAGGCACCTTTGAGGATGACCTTGTGGTAAGGGCAGCAAGGATAACGATCGCTCCATCAGCCGTGATCAAAGGTGACTTTGCATACTCCACCGCCTTGTTTGAACGAAAAGAGGGATCACAGATAATGGGGAAAGTGGTCCAGTTGGAGAGCGAGGAAGGGGAAGTCTGGGCACGAAATAAACCGCAGTATGAAAAGGGCCCCGATTTTTTGGCCAAGAGCCTGTTTTGCATCATCTCCGCCATAGCGCTTATTATTGTCGGGTGGCTTGTCTATTACCTCTTGCCCAAACAGACTGAAGAAATAGTTTCTACCATCGCCGGTTCGATGTGGAAAAGTTTGGGAATCGGTTTGATCGTTTTAGTGGTGACGCCGCTTTGCATCATAATCACCTTGCTTACCGCCATAGGAATACCCGCGGGAATCATCATGGCTTTTCTTTACATCATTATGATATATATCAGTCGTGTGTATGTGGGGCTCTGGATCGGGAGGATGCTGTTGGGAAATTTTAAAGAATCATTGACCGCTTCCTTTTTTTGGCCTTTGGTGACCGGGACCATCATTATCGGAATCCTATTGCTCATTCCTGTCATCGGCTGGCTGTTGAGATTCTTTCTCCTCTTAATCGGTCTGGGTGCCATGTGGCAGGTTTTATGGCATTTTGTTAAACCGGTTAAAACCGTATAGGTTATTTTGCAATGAATTGGGGGCATTCTGTCGCATTAAGATCAGGCAAAAGGCAGCAATTTGTCCCTCTGAGTCATATAGCAAATTCAAGTCCAATCCAAATTTTTCCGCAATTCACCCGCCGTATTTACCGATGGTTTTGACAGATACCCCCAATCCTGTCTTGACAATACAGTGGTTTTACGATATCTTAATTTTACTCGCCTGTATACTCATTAAAATTGTCGTTGGTTTTTATACTCCGCTACACATAGAGATTCAACCGATTATAGTAAAAAGCCTTAACCTTTCCCCTTCCTTGATCCCAAGAAGGGAATTTTTATCACCCGTCTTATATGAAAGGAGGCAAAAATGAAACGGCAGATCATTAACTACGAAACCCTGCTCAAAGTCACCAAAGCCATGTCCCTGTCAAGGGATCATGAAAAGGTCATCCAGATCACGGTGGAAGCCGTCCGGGATACCTTGGACATCAAGGGCTGTGCTCTCTTTCTGATCAATCATAATACCAATCAACTTGAGGTGGCGGCATCCTGTGGACTCAGCCAGGAGTATCTGAACAAGGGGCCGGTCAGCTCGCTGCATTCCATTGCCAAATCCCTGACCGAAGGACCGGTTGCCATCTATGATGTCACCGACGATCCCAGAATCCAGTATGCAGAAGCCGCAAAAAGCGAGGGGATCGCGTCCATTCTATCGGTACCGATTTTCGTCCGGGGCCAGATCATCGGTGCCATGCGGGTTTACACCTTTGAGCACTGGGAATTCACCCTGGAAGACGTTAACTTTGTCCAGGCACTGGGACAGATCGCGGGAATACTGATCGACTTGAGCAGGCTTATTCAGGGACAACAGGAGCACATCGACGTCCTGACTACCATGAAGGAAGCCAGGGAGATGTAAAAAGGCAGGGTGAAAACAGCTTCAACCCATACCGCGATTTCCCGGAGACTTCTACATCTATGGAAAAGCTTCAGGACTCCTAAATGAATATCATATTTGCCCGGCTGCCAGGCGTACCTATCTAAAGCAGCAGGTTGGGGGCATTGGTTTATAAATTGAAAGTTTGCTGCATCCTATCCCCCTTGTCAGCCACAAAGTATTTGTTTTTATATGAACACTTCTACAAGATTTAATGAATCGTGCTTTCAAGGTTGACTGTTCTGCGTTGACCGTTCTGCATTCTTTGCCGGCAGTCGGCCTGTTCTTTCTTTACGATCTCTTATATACAAGTTTTTCATCGTTAAAAACGGAACATATTTATGACAAACCGTATAGTATCATTATTCAATCTTTTATCCCATAATTCCTCCATCAATTAGCAGGACGGAAAATAGCTGTTTCTTCTTGAACTTGCATGTGGCATACAGAATTTAATAGTTTACACACATCGTTTATACAGTATTTATTTTGTTGTACTTTAAAGCGTTTCGATTTATGGTATCATTTATCCTTTATGATATAAAAAATTTCACCCCACCATCAATAGTATCAAAAAGGTCTTCACTCCATATCTCCCTTGACTTTAAGCGCAGTTAGAATTAATGCATAGCCGCCTTTTCACAGGAGTACTAAACAGCATTTTATGATGAAAGACGAAAGGATAGAAAGTTGAATATAATAAATGTTATCATTCAAACAATCGGTGGATTAGGCCTGTTTGTCCTTGGCATGAAGATGATGACAGAAGGTTTGCAGATGTCTGCCGGCAAAAGGATTAAAAACATACTGGGGGCTGTTTCTGCAAACAGGGTGGTCGGTTGTATCACGGGAGCCGGTGTAACCGCCATGGTACAGTCATCTTCGGCTACGACAGTCATGCTGATCGGTTTCGTCAGTGCCGGGTTAATGACATTACAACAGGCAGTGGGGGTTATCCTGGGTGCCAATGTCGGAACCACTGTCACTGCGCAATTAATTGCTTTTAAACTTACCAAAGCGGCCCTGCCTGCCATTGCAATCGGTGTATCACTCAAATTTTTTACCAAAAAAAAGAAATACAGATATATGGGTGATGTTATTTTAGGATTTGGCCTCCTTTTTTTTGGCATGACTGTGATGAAACTTGGGCTGTCGCCCATTAAAAGCGATCCGGCCTTTATTGAATTTTTTACCAAGTTTGACCCGGGCAGCATTGGCGGCCTCCTTCTATGTGTAATGGTCGGCGCTTTTCTGACCATTATGATTCAATCTTCATCTGCCACAGTTGGATTAACAATGACATTAGCGACTCAGGGATTATTGACCTTTCCGGGTGCTATGGCACTGGTTCTTGGGGAAAATATAGGGACCACCATTACGGCTGAACTGGCTACGATTGGATCTACAAATATCAACGCACACAGAGCCGCAAGGGCGCACACGATGTTCAATGTGATCGGTGTCGGATTAATGCTTTTAATCTTTCCGTACTTTGTCGGTATCATTGAGTTTATTACCGGGCTGTTGGGCGCAGGACCCGTCACCAGCTTGATTAACGGTGATTTGGTCAATGTCGCTCGATATATCGCCAATGGCCATACCATATTCAATGTGCTCAATGCAGCTGTATTCCTGATTTTCCTCCCTTTGCTGATCAAGGTTGCGATTAAGTTGTCTCCCAAACAAGAAGAGCCGGAGGATATGTACAGACTGCCCGACTTTGGAGACAGATTCATTGATACACCCATCGCCGCTTTAGCCAAAGCCCGGAGTGAAATTGTCAGAATGGCCGAAATAGCTATTCTAACATTTAAAAATACGATTAATTGTATAGAAGATCGAAATTACAACAGGTTAAGCAAATGGAAACGTATTGAAAACCATTTGGACGCCATGCAGAAAGAAATCACTGCATATTTGACTAGAATTTATCAAAGTGAGGTGAATGAATCTGAGGCCAAAGAAATCTCCAGTTTGATGAGGATGACGAATAATATTGAAAGAATCGGTGATTCAGTGGAAAACATCGCACAATTGATGGAAAACTATATTGAAAACGATTTGAAGTTTACACCTGCCGCTATTGCGGACGTTAAAAAAATTTCAGGTCAGGTAACAAACTTTCTCCTCTTGGTTACCAAGGGAATGCAAAGCCACCATGAAAACTTCATGAACGAATCGGATTCATTAGAAAATTCAATCGACCATATGAGAGAAAATATGCGCCAGGGTCATATTTCGAGGCTTCGATCCGGTGACTGCGCACTTGATCCCGGTCTGGTATTTATTGACATGCTAACAAACTTTGAAAAAATAGGAGATTATTGTTTCAATATTGCCGAAGCGGTGGCCGGTCTTAAATAGAATAAATGGCAATTGAAGGTCTGCCCCTTTATCCAAAGATATTCAGAATATATCCGGGTAAATCACTCGGCGGAGGTATTTTCTGATGCTGTCAACCATGAAAGCTCTGGTTAAAGAAAAAGACATCTGTGTGCTGGCAACGGCATCCACCGATGCCGTTCCACATTGTTCTCTGATGGCATATGTTTGCGATGAAGCATGCCGGAACATTTATATGGCGACGCACAGGTCCACCAAAAAATACAAAAATTTACAGCAAAATCCGGCGGTCAGTTTGCTCATCGATTCCAGAGACACTAATCCCCGCCAACAGGTTCGGGCGCTGACTGTAACCGGAGTCTATCAACCCATGGTCAGCGAACGAGAAAAAGAGCAGGTCAAAACCCGACTGCTCGATCGCCACCCTCACCTCATCGATTTTATGGCTCATCCGCATACCGTCATATTAAGCATTAAAGTGCAATCTTTCTTGCTCTTGAACGGAATTACCCAATCCCATTTCGCAAGCCTAAATGACGGTTAGCTTCTCCCAGGATCTAGTGTTTATCGCCGATTAGAGGCAGTTCTTTGTCCAGCTTGAAAAACGCCAGGAATCTCGATTCTTTACTTTCCTCGTCAGCAGGGTAGCTTCGTCGGGACAGCTTATCGATCAAAGCCGAGTTTTCTTCTTCTCGAATTTTGGTTAAGTATAACCGCTTTCCTTTATATCCGGCGCCGTCCTCTTTGAACAGAAAGGATGCGTGAGGATTCGACCGGATATTCTCGTGAGTGAGCCGGTCCCGCATGATAAATGCCAGTGACCCGTCATCCATGAAATGAGGTCTGGAATAGACCGCTGCATTCACCTTACCACTGCTGTCTGCCGTCGACATAACGCCGAGGCCTTTTATGTTTGAAAAATATTCTTTAAGCTCCATAAGAACCTCCTCAATATGCTAAAAATATGCAGCAGCAAAAAGGCTGCCGCATATTTTGATTATAACGCCCCAGTCTGCCAGCCACCGGTTTAGCCACCGAAATTGCCGGCACCGATTACATCAATGGCGTCCTCGTATTTTACACCGATCACCTTATAGGCATTATCGATTTCTCCTCTTTCAGCCCCCCACTCGGTGGGGCATTCGGTTCGGAGTCGCTCGGTCCGATCATCCAGATCGACCACAAGCATTCGAAGATCTTCAACATTGGAAAGCACTCTTTGCTTATCAGCGGACGGTAATTTGTCCAATTTATGCTGCAAATCAAAAAGTCTTGCCTTCCATACGGTAAGTTCCTGTTCCAATCCTTTGCAATAGTCATTTATATTCATGGTATCCTCCTTATTTTACTTTCAGTCATGTGATCAATAGAAAAGTGATATCTAAAATAATTAGATTCACGGCTATTTTCTGGTACCCCATACGGCAAATATCGGATCCGACCATCTTTTTTCAGAAAAATATTTGTCATGATGCGGTCTGGGCAGACCTCTCATAGAGTAGGTCTGTATATCTTTATACAAACCGGATTGCAGAAAGTACTCCAACACAAGGCCCATGCGTTCGAAATCGTGCAACTCCTTCCAGATACCGGTGACTTTGGGAGGAAACCATCGATTGGAAAAAGTGATCATAAATTGGCCGCCCGTCCTTAAAATCCGTGCGATCTCTTTAAAAACTTCGAACGGATGAATAAGGTATTCAACCGAAAGTGAACAGATTGCGGCATCATAGCCTCCTGTTTCCAAGGGCAAGGTTGGATTTTGATTCAGGTCATAAACCATCCGGTCGGTGAGTCGTACGTTATTATTCAGCTCTTCTATGTTGAGACCAAGTCCGTTCAACTTGTTAAGATTCAGGTTATCTGGAATGTATGATGTCCAACTGCTCATCAGATCAAGCACTCGCATGTTGTCTTTGAGAAATTTGCCGTAAATACCGGTAATCACTTTTACGGCACTCTCATCGATGTGATGGACAAATCTTGGCTGCCGATAGAAACGGTCGTCCGGGCGTTCATCTTGCCGTTTAAACGGAGTGCCAGAAAAAAAATCGGTCGGATGTTTTTCCCACCGGGCTTGCATACCGGGACCGTTTGCAATCAGTTCCATCCAATCGTTACAGCTACCACCACGATCAACCGTTTTGCTGCGGACAGCATTTATGGTTCCTTTGATATAAGTCTTACTTTTCGCCAGCGGATGATTGAAATCAACCATCAGATGATTGTTTTGAACTCCCACACATCGGAATGGCTGGATGTTTTGGGGTAATATGCCGCCGATATCCTCGAGGATCCCTTTGGGATAGAATCGTCCCTCCCGGGGTTCAATATTATCACTCGATTTAAATCGATGGTTAAATTGAGCCTGCTTCACCTCAAAAGTATTCCGCATATTGTTTCCTGGAACCACGATACCCGGTTCAAAATCGATTTCGATCACACCCCCCGCAGCTTTACCATTCAGCCTAGCGAGCAGATCTTCCGGCATACAATCCTTCCAAAAATTAATATGATAAGCTTCGAAATGTTCTGAATGTAACGCTTCTGCACTTTTCCAGTTCATTTCAAAGTGTATGTCTGCAACCGCATTTTGGTTAATGATGTTCATCGCGTTCACCTTTCATCCAATCCGAATGCATTTTTGGAATGTATTGCTACACATGTTATAAGTTAGTACCGCAGGTAATAAAATCAATGGGAGATTTTACATGGTTTATTGATAGGGAAATACCCTTAAAAAATAAAATTCGCCTGCCGATATCGAAGCGTTGCAGACCATCATTCGTCCGGTTGCCAAACACCCGCTGAAAGTGGTTAGGACAGGGACAGCAAATAGGACCTTAAGTTGGTCGACTTATTGGTAATTTTTAATTTGGCTCTAAGGTTTTTGCGGTGGAAATGTATGGTGGTGGGTGAAACATTGAGGAGGTCGGCAATTTCTTTACTGCTTTTGCCATCTCTGATAAGGGTGGCGACCTGCATTTCCTGCGGAGTGAAGAAAATACCGGCAGCAGCCAGGTTTTGCAGAAACGGTGAAATGATATCGTTTACATGGGCATCGATGATTTCAACAAAAGTTTTCTCCCTGGGTTTCAGTCTGGATTTTCTTAATTTATCCAAATAAGGAAGGACCATTTGTTTGATGTTTAGTAAAAATTTCTTTTCCAGATCCACTTTGTCGGCTTCTCTTTGGGTGAGCAATACCTTCAAAGCGATGTTGGATTCCTCGAGGCTTTGCTTTTGAAGTTCCAATTCCTGTTCCCTTGTTTTCAAAGCCTCTTCAGCCAGTTTCAATGCGGTAATATCTTCATGGCTGACCACCACCTGGACCGGGTCTTGATGTTGAATCCGAATCACCCGCATGTAGTACCAGTGTTGCTTATCAGGGGAATGGCATGGATAATCAAATAAAAATTCATCCATATCACCTTTGATCACCGAACGGATACCGTCAGCCACTTTTCTGGCGCGGGTTGCTTCTTCGCCGGTTACCGCCTCACATATTTCCAGGTAATTGACTCCAATGGAATCATGCTCACCCTTCATCTGATTGGCGCCGGCATAATTTATCCAGGACCGATTGGTTTCCATGATGACCCCCTGCGCGTCCAAAATGGCGATGTTAGCCGACAGGCTATTCAAAACGGTTTTGGGCAGCAGGTCGTTGACATCTTTAAATTCCGCATTTGGCCGGTATGGCATGGATTCGTTCCCTATTTATACTGCTAAAAACTTTCGCTACACCTAAGATTTAATGTCTTGTTGGTATCATACCAGGCCACTAAGCTCAATCGATGGCACCCATCATGTAGCTGCCATCAGAAACCGAGCTGGTGAAACAAGGGCCATCTAAAATTTTCTCGTCGTTTTGCGAACATGGTCACCGATTCGCTTGATGCGATCCATTTCCTCTTCGCCCAAAGGCCCCAGTTCAAGAGCCGGAAGATCCTGGCGTAATTGTTCGACGTTTTTGGGTCCGCAAAGACAAACATCCACCGCCGGATTGGACAGCACAAAGCGATAACAATCACTCGGTACCGGTACCGATTCGCCCATCGGCATCTTGGCGGCATTCAGCATCTGACCCCAGCGGGTAGCGGTATAGGTAACGATTCCCGGTCGGTCGTCTTCCGTCAATGAAGAAAAACATTCCTCTTCCGCACCGCGATGGGCCGCATTGTATCGGATGTGAAACAGGTCGAACTGGCCGGTGGCTGCCATTGACGGGAAAAGGGTACGATTGTGTCCCGACATCCCCAAAAATCGAAAAACTCCATTTTCCTTCAATGCCATGACCCGGTCGATCAACTTTGGTGAAGGACGGCGATTGTGCCAGCCTAATATTAGGATATCGGCCTGTTCCAGACCGATTGATCTCAAATTTTTTCTCAACAGGGATTTGGTCAGCAGGCCGGATCTGGCATAGGTGTGAATGGCAACCACCAGCTGGTCTCGCCGGCCTTTTCGACAGAGGTTTACGATGGCCTGTTTCATACCGGCCCGGTGTCGACCGGAACCCAGATAAAAATAATTACAGCCTTTTTCAAACGCCTCCTCGAAGGCACTTGCAGGCGCACCATAACTGGCGGCCAGTCCCAATCGCCCCACGCGCAGACCGGTTCTGCCCAATATGCTCTGTTTGTATTCTTCCATTTCAACGCTTCCCTTTTATGACAGGTTATTCTTCCAGCGCTTAAGGAGCTGATCCGCAGTCAACGGACCGAGGTCGTTTTTTTTAAAAAACTGAAAAATATCCAGCCGGTTACCCTGGGACCACCATTTTTTTAATATATCGCCCGCTTCTTTTTTCAGCATCCAGCCGGTTCCCAGGCTGTCGGAAAGAAAGCTTTCCATAATCGACTCTCCCATCCATCCGAGAAGATAATCGAGGCTGTAAAATTCAGCAACAAGATCAAAAAGGTGACTTTCAGGTTGATGGAAAAAGCCGGTATATCTTGACATTATCCTTGCGTAGGGTTCTCCATCTGAAAGATTTCCATTGGAAAACATGTTAAACTCTGAAATGAATTTGGCTGCATATCGCCTGAACACGGAAAGGTCCTTGAGCATCTTGTAGTAAACCAGCTGTTTGACCTCTCTGGTATCCATGCCCAGGTATTCTTGCAGAAAGGGACGGGACAAAGTCATATTCTGAAGAAGAAAAGCGTAACACTCCGACAGACTGTAAGACGTGGCCATTTCTCTGTCAATCATGGAAAGGTCAGGTGAAGTGAAAACCGCCGACAGTCCGTGTCCCAGTTCATGTGAAAGTGTTTCCATATCGACCCAGCCCCCTTCCGGCTGCATCAGGACATAAACCTCCTCAGGGACCTGTAGAGTAAAGCAAATGGCCTGGGAACTCTTCTTTGCTTCTCTTTCCAGTTCCAGGGTAAGACCCGGTGTTTTTTTAAGATCAATGCGCCATTTATAAAAAAAATCAATCAGTTTTTCCATGGCTTTTTCCGGAAAAATATGGTCAAACTGCACCAGGCTTAAAATATGAATGGCATCAAATCGGGTGAGTTTCTCAAGCGGCAAACCGAACTGCTCATGGCTCCAGCGTTCCATGGCGTTAAAATATAAATCGTCTGTTTGTAACAGAAAGTTCTTAAAGTAGTGGTAGAAATAAACATAGTCGATCCCTTTTTTCTTTTGACAGTAATGATGATAATCGGTAAATCCAAATTCCTCTTCAATAATATCGAACAGGATGTTCCAGTAGTTGAGTGCAAAGGGTTTTAAAAATCGACACAGGGGACCGGTTTCTTTTTGTAACATCTGTCTCGATTGATAGGTGCTCGACTTTTGACACCAGGGGATGATATCACGAAAATAGATCTTCTTTTCATTGACAATGGCCGCAGCGCCCTGCATCCATCCTCTCATTTCGGTTTCGTGGGGGAGAAGCGACCGCTGGAGGAAATGGTCAATGAGAGTATATTTGAGCCGTGTTCTGGCCGTTATATTTTTGAGTTTATCAATTCGTTCTAACGTATCGTGGCTGATAAACATTTCATAACCATCATAGATCTGATCCGGCCGGAAAGGAATCCTGGCGCCCTCCCATTGAGCAAGGGCCTCCACATTCCACCGGTAATTTAAATGATGGAGTATATTCTCTATTTCCAGTTGATCGCTTTCCATTTTTTTTCTGCTGGTTTTTATCTAAACTTTATATTTAAATATCAGCGTTGGCAGCCTTTTACAAGTTTTTATGTTTTTCCAGGACAGTCCTGAAATTATTCTCTGCTTTCTTGACAAAAACAGCCATGGCAGATATCTTTGGACCGTGAATGAAACCACTAAAAATTTAGCATGTCAGCGAAACTGAGGATTTGAATCGTCTGCAGGCAAAAATTAAAATGAGCGGCACCAGAATTGAAACTCCAAAACAACACATGATTTGCCAATGACCGAACGGATGCCTGCCCTGTTCGTCGGCCACGGCAGCCCGATGAACGCCATCGAAGACAATGAGTTCACCCGAATATGGGAAAACATCGGCAAATCCATTCCCAACCCCCGGGCGATCCTGTGTATTTCCGCTCACTGGGAAACCACCGGCACCCGAATCACCGCAATGCCCGACCCGGCCACCCTTTATGATTTTCAAGGTTTTCCCAAACCGCTTTACGAAAAACGATATCCGGCCCCGGGTGCCCCGGAACTTGCTCGCAGCATTACAGAAAGCATATCGGACGTGGTCGTTCACCTCGATTTCGGATGGGGGCTCGATCATGGAGCATGGGCCGTACTATGTCGGATGTTTCCACAGGCAAACATTCCCGTGTTGCAGCTGAGTCTCGATTTCGATCAACCACCCGCTTACCACTATCGGCTTGGACAGCAATTGACATACCTGCGCAACCGGGGTGTTCTGATCGTCGGTAGCGGTAACATGGTCCACAACCTGCGTACCATGGTCTGGGAGGACACCTCTTTTGACTGGGCGCTGGAATTCGATGCCAGATTGGCCGAGGCGATCCGATCCGGTGATCACCAGAGCATGATTTCTTACCAAAGCATGGGAGACCAGGCACACCTGGCCGTGCCGACCAACGAGCATTTTCTTCCGCTTTTGTATGTACTGGCGTTGCAGGAATCATCGGACACAGTTGGTTTCTTTTGTGATCGCGTGACCCTTGGATCGATCTCCATGCGATCGGTTCAGATCGATTAAACGGTGAAAAGGTAGTTATGGATAATATACAAATACCATCAATTAACAGCGGAGAAAAAAATGAAATATGAAAAAAAGAAGACTTCCCCTTCCTGTGCATCCTGTGAAGTGGAGATCCCCCAAAGAATCTGTTTTTCCGATAAAGGCAAAGGCCATACGGGGTGTCCCACCTTGACGCGAAACGAGCTTCTAACGCAAGCTAATAAGGAGTATGAAGCCGAGAAAATCAATCACTTTGCTTATAATGCGTCTTTGCAGGAAGCAGAGTGTTATGCCAACCGAGACCAACAGCCCTATATTATGCAACCGACCAAAACACGGATCGTTGAAACCTGTGAATTTGCGAAAAAAATGGGGTATCAACGCATCGGTCTGGCCTTTTGTATCGGTTTGACAATGGAAGCGAAAATTGTTGAGGAAATACTGACGGAATATGGGTTTGAAGTGGTCTCCGTCTGCTGTAAAGCCAGCAATAGCTCAAAAGAAATCATTGGCATTTCAGATGATGAAAAGATATTCAAGGGCACGGATGAAGCGATGTGCAACCCCATATTCCAGGCAAAGGCCCTGACCCATGAACAGGTTGATTTTAACATCCTGCTGGGATTGTGTGTGGGACACGATTCCTTATTTTTGCAATTTACCGATATCCCCACCACCGTACTGGCGGTAAAAGATCGGGTCACCGGCCATAACCCTCTGGCGGCTATTTATCATGCAAAATCATATTACCAGAAAATCAGGCACCCGGATATTAAATCCTGACTTGGGGTGTAAAAAATTACGCCAGGGATTTGGTATTTACCGTACATGAGTTTATCAAAGGAGTCGACGCGATGAAGATAACCGTTTTTTACGGAAGCATACATAAAACCAGAGGAAACACCTATGTGTTAATCGATGCGTTTGCAGAGGGGGCAAAGGAGGCAGGCGCAGTAGTCGATATCGTTTTCCTGGCGGAAAAGTCCATCAAGCCTTGCAGGGCCTGCCTGAAATGCTGGACCAAGACCCCCGGTAAATGCGTCATAGCGGACGATATGGCGCAACTTTTACCGCAGTTTATTCAATCGGATATTGTGGTCATGGCCACACCGGTTTATGTTCATAACGTGACGGGTATCATGAAGACCTTCCTTGACCGCATGATGCCGCTGATCGATCCGCGTCTGGTGAAAATGGACAACGGGTATACCGGGCATGTAAAAAAGCACCCTCACTATCCCAAATTCGGGTTGATTGCCACCGGCGCTTTCCCGGAACAAAAATGCTGTGAATTTGTCAGCAGTTACTTTCACCGCCTGGCCGTTGAACTTTATTCGGAAGTTATATTCGAAATTTGCCGGGGCGAGGCCATTTTGCTGAAAATGGGTGAAAACACGCCACTTGGCCCCCTGATCGACGAATATAAGGAAACCGTTAGAAAGGCCGGACGGGAAGTTGTAAAAAACATGAAAATCTCTGACGCAACAGCCGAAAAGCTCGACCAGCTTTTCATACCGGAAGATATGTATATCAAACAAGCCAATCAATACTGGGACAGCCGCATCGCCCACTACAAAAAATAAGGCCGTTTTTCAAGGAATGTCGATTCTTTTTATTTAACATAATAAGGAGGTAAATATGCGCAAACCGGCAATCGTTACAGCAACTTTGTTGTTTATCGTCTTTTCTTACGGTATCACCTGTGCCGCCAAACCTGATGTAACGGGTAGCAAAGACCATCCGATTGTTTCCAGAATCCCCAATTTTTATATCTCCAGCTATAAGGACGTTGAATATGATCAATTTGAATTCCCGCTGAAAAGCGGAAGAGAGAAGGTGTCCGGCCGCACTTATGTCATTACATACAAACAGCAAAAAGGTGCACCACCCATGTCGAAAGTCCAAAAGGTGAAAAATTATACCCATGCGATTAAAAAAATCGGTGGCGACGTTATTTTTGAAACAAAAAGCAGTGCCACAATGAAAGTAAAGGTGGATAAAAGTGAAATCTGGCTTTACATCTCAAATCCTTTTGGCGCAAGAGCTTATGCTTTACCCATCGTTGAAAAAGGACCGATGCGCCAGGACGTGGTGGCCCAAACTCTGACCGCGATGCCGTCTGCAAAAGAAGTGGTGATAAAAAAAACAAAAAAAGACAAACCCGGAAGCAAAGATCACCCCCTGATTACCAGAATCCCTCATTTCTATATTTCTTCCTACAAGGATATCGAATTTGGTGGTCATGATTTCCAGTTAAAAAAAGGCAAGCAGAAAGTAGAGGGTCGCAAATTCGATATCACCTACAGACAGCAGGAAGGGGCGCAGTTGATGTCGAATATTCAAAAAGTACGGAATTATACCAACGCGATTAAGAAAATCGGTGGCGAAGTTCTTTTTGAAAGCAAAGGCAGGGCGGTCATGAAAGTCATTGCCGATAACCGGGAAGTCTGGCTTCAGGTATCCAACCCCTTTGGTCAACGGGCATACGCCTTGACTATTGTTGAAAAACAATCGATGAAACAGCAAGTCACCGCCGATGCGGAAGCCATGCTGAAAGACATCAAGCAAACCGGACATGTGGCTGTGTATGGCATCCATTTTGATACCGGTAAATCGACCCTCAAACCATCTTCCGCGCCGGCCTTTAAGGAAATTACACGCCTGTTGAAATTGGATCCCAAGCTCAATATTTATGTGATCGGACACACGGACATGGTGGGAACCCTGAGCTCCAATATGCAGTTGGCCCAATCCCGGGCCAATGCCGTGGTAAAAGAGCTGGTCACCAAATATAAGATCAATAAAAAACGACTGACACCCAAAGGGGTGGGTCCGCTTTGTCCGGTGGCTTCAAATAAAAGCAAAGATGGAAAAGCAAAAAACCGGCGTGTCGAACTGGTTGAGAAAATATAGATTGAAATATGGAATAGATATCATACAAGTTAGTGGTATGATTCTGGGAGCCCCCGGCAATGCCGGGGGTTACCCGAAATGAACAAAAACAGACCGGCATCAATCATTTATGAAATTTACCCATCCAAACAAAATAATCACCCCTTCAAAACCCTGAAACAGCAATCCTGTTCCAAATAATCTCAGTACATATTTCCTTAAATACGACCAGGTAAAATATTCTATTTTCACCGCAGAGTCTCAAAGTAGCCAAAGAATTATTATTTGATATAATAACATGCAGTGGTAACAATACAAACAAATACTTAATCGAACTTGCGAATTATCGCAGTTATAATATTTCTCAAAAATTTACATACCCGACAGGGCACAACGAAGCATGAAACCTAAGGTCCGTCCGGGGAATCGCCTATTGGCCCGTTACCAGACATACCAATTTTATCTAAAAATGAACGTACGGCAGCTATTTCGCTTCAATTAGATTTGAGCCAGCCACAGGGGACAGAATCCCACGGCGGCGTTGATCGTCTCTGCCTGTATGGGTTTAACTGAGAAGATAGGGGGTGTGTAGGATACCAATCTCATTTGTTAAGTCTGGTAACGGGCCAATAGGCGAGTCCCCGGACGGACCGAGCTAAGATTGAAAAATGACTGTTTGTTTCTAATGAATGTTCCATCCTAAGCAATAATGAACACCACATTCTCCCTTCAACTAAAGCGGAAATGATCCAAATTTCATGTATTCCAGGCTCAACCATGTAAAAATATTCACAAAAATTGTGGCATTTATTTCGCAAAATCATGCTGTTAAGTAATTAATTTTTATTCTTATCTTTCTATCTACCTGTATTAATTAGGAATAGTAGAATATTCAATTCTTCGGCACGAATTGTGCTTAAAGAAGTATTACCGTTGTCATTTTAATAGATTTATAAATACTGAATATACAAAATTTAAACAGGAAATCAGCAAGTGGAAGAAATATTAATTTCACTGGGTTTGGCACTTTTCGTCGTTTTAATGCTTTTTGCATACTTTGGATTCGTGCTTGGTTTATAGCACAAAGAACATAAGTGTTTCGATTGAAAAACTCTAACCACTCTAATAAACTGAAGAATATGAAGTCGTCTTCTCGGATGTACGTGCATCTTTTCAAAGGGCTGGCGAAACTTAAATAGAAAGGCGGCACCGGGGAAAATAACGGCATTTTGGGAAGTACAATCTGTGCGCTGTAAGCGTTCACATCTGCTGCAGGTGAGTACTGATGGCAGTCTCTGAGAACGCCTGGCTAAACTTATTTGCAGGTGAAGCGCCATTGACAAAACATATCGTCCGGATGTGGATCAGGAGGTGCAAACAGGCACTCCACCTGTATCCGTCGATCGATGGCTTTGGCAAAACTTTCGAACTCACCTTTATGCATGTCCTTGCAGACAAACTCATCCAGTCCCCGTCGTAGGCGTGCTTCCTGGGTCGGACAGGAGGGCACGCTAATGATCACCTCGTCTTCTTTTTCATCGATATCGTACCCCACCAGGATACACCACGGGAAATACCTAAGCGCCCGGACAAATCCCTTTAAACCCCTTTCGTCAATGTGAAATCTTTGTAAAAGATCTTCGGCTGCCATGGCGGGAACACGGCCCCAGACCAGTTCATTAATGCGTTCCGCGGTGGGCTGATCGAACCGTTCCGCCACATTGATAAACCAGAAGGCATCCATGACCCTGTAATGGTGGAGAAGAAAATCGATATAAGATCGTAACTGTTCCGAATCCATATTTTCAAATATTTCAAGATTCACCATGTTCACTCCTCTTCCGGGTGGATAGGGGCATCCCCTGGTAAAATTTCCATGATCCACTATAGTGGGTGTAACATAGGTAATATATGCCAATTTTACCATATAAATCAACAATAGATACGATAGAAGCTTTTTATCATACAATCACCAAAGGTAGGGAACCAAACGATGTTTGGTTGATATGATGTGGGTAACCGTCTATAATTCCTTGACATTGTAATAAAAATACGATATTTTATACAATTATAACAAATGATCATAGGATTGAATAATGAACCAGCGCACGGATGACGATCTGCCCCGTGGCTCATTTTATGGCCTGGTGACAGATAAAATATCGGTAGATGCATTTAAACCTAAATTTGGGGATGCAAAAAACTTTGCGGTGTTTTCTTTTTTGGTCAAACAAAAGGATACCGCCACCAAGTTGAAGGGTTATATTTTGCAAAAAAACTTCGATTTATTTGACGTCGAAGTTTCACCGAATCCAGAACCGGACCCGCAAAAGGATGGGAAATATATACTTTTTATAGAGATGCTGAGAAACAAGGATATGTTTGCCACCATGGACAAGTTGCTTTTACATATCGATCATCTGGTATCAATAAAACAATGGCATTTCAAAACTTCTGCTGTTAAAGAGTATATGGATTGGAACAGAGACAATTTTTTAAAAGCCGTTTGTCAATCGCCGGATGAGTACTCCAACCAAACGCCAGTATCCAAAGACAACGATGAAATCGATCCCGCCACCCAAAATTCGAATGATGGAAATATTAATCACCGCCTTTTAGAAAAAATTATTCAAAGGCAAATGGCCAAATTGAACCAGTCGTACATCGAATCATTGAAAGAACACATTAAAGCCATCAATGAAAATAAACTGCAGCTGTCTCGACATATCGAAGACTTAAAAATTGACAGGGATCGCCTTTACAAACAGCTGGAGTTGAGTCACGATCGTGAGAAAATAGCTCTATTACGTGAACAGCAGGATTTTAAAAGAATAAAATCTCTCAAAAAGCAACTCGCACTCCTGACCGCTCCGGCTTCAAGAGAAATGGAAATTGTCATCCCGGATGAAACTGCATATGACACCGATACAAAACCTGTCGAAGGTTTAGAGTCCGCTGTAGAAGAAATTAAAGATGAAGAAGAAATATATACCGAAACCCGGGATGAATACCAAAAAGCCCCATTAGAGGAGGAGCCCCCCGATGAATCGCCGGTTTCAAATAAATCATCCGGCCCGAATGTCGTATCGGATCTTCCTGACAGAATTACCATTGAAGAATCGTCCGGTTTTGTCAGACAGATGTACTGTGATGACCCGAATAAAGATGAAAGTAAAACAAAGCCGTTAGAACATGAGGATCCTGTCACGTCTATAAATAATGAACCTGAAAACCCCGAAAAAGAAAAAATAGATACCACCCATAACGAAACGGAAAATCTGGCAGCCGAACCATCTACACCTGCGAAAAATGATGAAATCCTTGAATTTGAAACTCCGGTGGAGCTGCAAGACCTCAAGCATGTTGAATCGGATGATTCAGCCGCAGAATCGCGATCAGACGATATTATTGTACAGAGCCTCATAGAAAAATCGACGGCCAAGGTTGAAGATGAATCCCGCCTTGCGGACGATCTTGTTCCCAAATACATGGTTTTAGGCCGTAAAGCCTTGGAAAAAAATGACTATGACCGTGCCATTGAATATTTTTTAAAAGTTGTTGATATACTACCAACCGCCGGAACTGTTGTTTTGAATCTGGCAGATTTGTATTTTATTAAGCAAGAATTTGTGAATGCCAGGAAGTATGCCATCCAGGCTATGGAATTGGGTGAAGAATCTGCCACTTTGCTTTTAGAAAAAATTGATGCGGTGCTTGCAGAAGATGCAGGCCCTCCGTCTTCTATCGATAATAATATAGGAAAAATTTCTGAAAATCTGATCGCCCGGCAAGATGGTACCAATCAAGAAGAGGAAGAGTTAGAAGATACGGTATTTATTGAAATGTCTGCTTTAAACGAAGCAGCCGATTCAGCAGAAGAAAAAATACCAAATGCTATCAAAGATATTGTTTCCCAAGATGATGAAAAAATTGAGCCAAAAGACGACGCCAGAAAATACATGACCCTGGGAATTAAAGCCGCCGGAATGAAAGATTATCACCAGGCTATTGAACATTTCAGTAAGGCTGTTGAAATACTTCCCGACAGCGCATCCGGGTTTTTTAATCTAGCAGTTTTAAACTACAAGCTCAAGGAGTATGAAACCGCATATATGCATGCCGAAAAAGCGATCGAGTTGGGTTCGCCTTCCGCTGTCCAGATTCTGGAAAAAATAAAACCGTTAAGGGTGACTGAGGCAAAATCTCCTCAGGTTGACAGCGGAAAAGAAAGGGAAACCTTTTTTATCGAGTCTGCTGCTGCGACTCTGGAAGAGTTTATAAAAACAGAAAAGATCGAACAAACAGATACCGCTGTTGATTCATCCCATCGAGAAAAAGATGCGGTGGTGAACGATATCTTTAAACTCGGACTGGCTGCACTGGGTAAAAAAGAATTTTCCCAGGCGATCAGGCATTTCAATAAAGTCGTTGAGCTGTTGCCCAATGGAATTCCAAGCTATATTCATCTGACCAAAATACATTACAAACTGGGAAAATACCGCCAGGCCCGTAAATATGCTAAAAAGGCATTTGAATTAGGGGATTATACCTTAAAACCGATTTTAGCAAAAATCGATGCTAAATTGGCCAAACAACCTGCTCAACCCCCTTCTACAGGTCCCATAAAACTTAAGGAACAACAAACCCCGGCCGAAACTGCTAAGGACACCAAAGAGAAACCTGAGGTGCAGCAATCTCACCATGATGCAAAACCGGGCATAAATGCGGGGGGAAATTGGCCTGAACCGAAGCTTATGGGGGAAAAGCCGGATGTCGATATCATGCAACCGGTTGCTTTGGTCGCCGATTCAAGACAAAGTACAACACCAGCCGACTCAGAGCAGACTGTTTCAGAAGCATCAACTGATGAAAAAAAGAACAAACCGCCGCTACCGGAGGTCCCGATCGAAACCGGGGAAGTAAAGCTGGATCATATAACCAAAGCAAAGCCGGAATTACATAGCGAAAGTCTGACGGAAACTATCACCCAGGGCAAAACCGCCTTGAAGCAGAGTCAGAATTTAGCAAAACCCGCAGACACCACACAACCGGAAGCCAAAGATGAGTTCACATCCGAAACACCTTCTCAAGATATGTCCCTGCAAACAGAAAATCCTAAAGTTCCACGTGAATACGGTTCTATCGACGAGTATTTTGAAGCCGGTCTGGCGGCATCGGAAAGGAATGACTTCAACTTTGCGCTGGAATATTTCAATAAAGTTGCTCTGGCTTTACCAAAAGCACCGGCCAGTTTTCTCAACATGGCGGATATTCATTATCGAATGAAGAATTTTAAAACCGCTCGTAAGCATGCTGAAAGAGCACTTGATCTGGGAGCACATTCCGCCCATCGGATACTAAGCAAAATTGAAGATTCTCTGAAGGAAAAGAGCAGCCCTGCTCCCCTAAAATGATTCTGTATAAATGGTTTGGATGTATGATATGAACCGGTGAAAAGGTCTAAATTTGCCACCAGGCGCTGTGGGCCATAAACTATGAACTCCACTAATCCAAGCGGTAATTGGGAGCCTCTTTGGTAATAATTACATCATGGACATGGCTTTCACGCATCCCTGCCGCACTTATTTTGATAAACCTGGCCTTTTCCCTCAGCTCTTCCAGATTTCTGCATCCCACGTAACCCATTCCCGCTTTGAGCCCCCCGATAAGTTGATAAATATTATCGGAAAGAGTCCCCCGGTAAGGTACACGTCCGACAATACCTTCAGGAACCAGCTTTTGGTCTTCATCCTGTTCACTTTGATAATATCGGTCTTTGCTCCCCTTTTTCATGGCCTCAAGGGACCCCATGCCCCGGTACATCTTGTAACTTCGTCCCTGGAAAATGACGAGTTCACCCGGACTTTCCTCTGTTCCGGCAAAAAGGCCCCCGATCATTATGGCGTTGGCTCCTGCACCGATTGCCTTGGTAATATCACCGGAAAATTTGATCCCTCCGTCAGCGATAAGAGGCACACCGGTTTTTTTCGATATTGACTTGCAGTTCATTATGGCTGTCATCTGGGGAACGCCGATGCCCGCAATAATACGGGTGGTGCATATGGACCCGGGTCCGATCCCTATTTTCACTCCGTCTACTCCGGCATTAATAAGGTCCTCCGCCCCTTTTGCCGTACCGACATTGCCGGCGATCAGTTCAATATCTTTAAAATTACCTTTTAATATTTTTACCGCATTAATCACATTGGCTGTGTGTCCATGGGAAGTGTCTATCAGCAAAACATCGGCACCTCCCTTCAAAAGCGCATCGGCCCTCTCTTCCATGTCAGGTCCGACACCTATGGCCGCACCGGCCCTGAGTCTGCCCATGGTATCTTTACACGCATTGGGATATTTTTTTATCTTTTCAATATCCTTGATAGTGATCATACCCTTCAACGATCCCTTTTTATCAACCACAAGGAGCTTTTCAATTCTATGTTTATGCAAAAGCTTCTTCGATTCTTCCAGCCCGATCCCTTCTGAAACGGTAACCAGGTTTTCTCGGGTCATCACTTCAGACACCGGTTTGTCCAGATTCGTCTCGAATCTCAAGTCCCTGTTGGTCACAATACCCAGCAGTTTATCTCCCACGGTAACAGGTACTCCTGAAATACGATACTGCGCCATTAGCTTCAACACTTCCTTTACCGGCTGGTCAGGAGTGATTGTCACCGGATCGATTATCATACCGCTTTCAGATTTCTTAACCCTGCCCACCTCAACCACCTGACTTTCGATACTCATATTCCTGTGTATAAAACCCATACCCCCTTCACGTGCCATACTTATGGCGCTTCGCGCTTCGGTGACAGTGTCCATTGCAGCACTTACCAGTGGGATATTAAGTGAAATATTTTTAGTCAGCCGGGTACGGGTGTCAACGTCTTTGGGCAACACATCCGAATAGTTGGGAATCAATAAAACATCATCAAAGGAATAGGCTTCTTCGGGTGGTATTTTTGTCATGGATCTCCTCCGTTTAATAAAATAATCTATTCTCTGTGTTTTCGGTGAGCCTAGTGGTGAAAAAATGATTTTTTACCAGACCGTCATTTTTGAGCGAACCCAATAGCAAAATCCCGGGTTTTTAGCAATCCTTTATTTGATGACTTGACAATAAAGCGGCATACATAATAAATGATGATCTCTCTTTTTAACAAAACCCTTAACCATGCTGATCAAAATTAATAATATAAACCCGCAAATGCGACTCATCATCAAGGTGGTTGATGTCCTTAAAAAGGGTGGAATCGTCGCCTATCCAACCGATACCTTCTATGGAATAGGCTGCGATATTATGAACAAAAAAGCAATTGAAAAAATTTACCAGCTAAAACAACGCAATAAAAACAAACCGTTTAGTTTTATCTGTTCCGGGCTTAAAAACATCAGCCATTATGCAAAAGTTTCAAACTACGCTTATAAAACCATGAAACGACTCCTGCCCGGGCCTTACACCTTCGTTTTGGAAGGCTCAAAACTGGTCCCCAAGATCATGCTGACCAAGCGAAAAACCGCCGGAATACGAGTTCCGGATAATACCATTTGCCAGGCCCTGGTGGAAGAACTGGGAAATCCGATTATTACCACAAGTGCCACCATGCCTGATGGCACCCTGTTTCACCATCCTTCCTTTATCCTCGATTATTTTTCGTCTAGAATAGACTTTGTCATTGATGGTGGTCCTGTGTCAGGGCAACCATCAAGTGTTATTTCTCTGATAAACGATTACCCCGAAGTCATACGAAAAGGGCTGGGAGATGTGAGCATATTTGAATAATGCGATCGATTGATCGTTGCAGTCGGAAAAAAATCCTTCTTTCTCCGCAACGCGTAATCCGTAACCCGAAACAGTCCCGTTACCAACCAGCAACCGACTTACGGACGGTATAAGTAACCGGCGTATAGTTCAGTATTCACACACCGATCTGCAATCTCTTTGGCGGATGATTCTATCAGATATTTAACCAGGGATGTTTTTTTCTCAGGGGCATAAACATATGATACTTTCCCCTTTATTCCGGCCATTCTGCCGGCCCATTCAACTGCATCTTCCAGGTTTCCAAGACGATCCACCAGATGCATTGCTTTGGCCTGCTCTCCGGAAAAGATGCGCCCGTCGGCAATAGATTCCACTTTTGACAGTTCCATCTTTCTTCCCTTGGATATTGCCTCGATAAACTGCCGGTGAATATTGACCGACAAATCCTGAAGAATTTTTCTTTCATCGTCAGTCATATCTCTAACCGGGGATCCCATGTCCTTATATTCAACACTTTTGACCACCACCGGGACCAATCCGATTTTACGAAACAGCTGCTGAAAATTGGTAAAACCCATAATGACACCGATACTGCCGGTTATGGTGCCCGGGTTGGCAACGATTCCGTCCGCTCCCGCGGCAATATAATATCCTCCTGAAGCGGCCACCGCACCCATTGAAGCAACCACTTTTTTTAATTTAACGGTTTTTCTGATCTCTCTGAAAATCTCCTGCGAAGGACCTACACCTCCACCTGGAGAATCTATCCGGAGTACAATTGCTCTGATTGATTTATCTTCACGGAAACGTTTAAGGTGATGAATGACATCCTTGGAATCGGAAATCACCCCTTTTATTTCGATAATACCGACTTTTTCACCCCCTGTCTTAAGATCATCATAACCGGAGTTTCTGGTGCCAACCACAACCAAAATGGAGATGACCACAACTGCGATGGCAGCTGCAGATATGGATGAAAAAACCAAAATGAAAAAAAGGTAGGGGTGTCTGCGGGAAAACATGATTTAATATTTTTATTTAAGTAAACATTGGGGAATGGCCTAATTTTGTATCAAATACAATCGTTCCCGGCTGCGGGTTGCGTGTTACCAGTTGCGGGTCCTTTATACCCCGCACCTGGTAACACGTAACCCGAAACATTGGTGTGAGAGCAAAACGGTTAAACCTTAAAGAGGTCATTGTTGGCTAAATATAAATGTCACATTGCAGGATCACTCATCATTTAGCTTTTCCTGGAGATTCTCACGAAGGATTTCTCCAAAAGATGAAGTGGCGGGTCTCATTGTATTTACATATTCACTCAAAAGATTCTGTTCATCTTCAATCTCAAGCCGTTTGATTGATAGACCAATCCGTCTTTCCTCGGTATTGATGTTCATCACTTTGGCTGTAATCACATCGCCGATGTTATATTTGCCCACCGGGGTCTTGATTTTTTCCTTGCTGATTTCAGACACATGAACAAGCCCCTCTATGCCCTCTTCCAACTCTACGAACACCCCGAAATCAGTAAGATTTGTGACCGTACCGGTAATCTCTTTCCCGACTTCATAGCGCTGTGGGACAGTCTGCCACGGATCCGGCTGCAAATGTTTAATGCCGAGAGAGAACCTTTTGTTTTCCTTTTCAATATCCAGAACAATGGCCTGAATCACTTCCCCTTTTTTATATATTTCAGACGGATGTTTGATCCTTTTGGTCCATGAAATATCTGAAATGTGGACAAGGCCGTCAATCCCCTCATCTATGCCGATAAAAAGACCGAAATCAGTAATGTTTTTAATTTTACCTTCAATAGTGGTTCCAACGGGGTATTTTTCACTGATTACATCCCACGGATTGGGAACAACCTGCTTCATACCCAAAGATATACGCCTGTTTTCAGGTTTGATATCGAGTACCACCGCTTCAACTTCATCACCCACGGAAACAATCTTGGATGGATGGCGTATTTTTCGAGTCCATGACATTTCCGAAACATGAATCAACCCCTCGATACCCTCTTCCAGTTCAATAAAAGCCCCATAATCGGTCAGGCTGACAACTTTACCGGTTAAGCGCTCTCCCAAAGGATACTTTTCAACCGCCACTGACCAGGGATCCTCGGTGAGTTGTTTCATTCCAAGTGAAACCCTTTCCTTTTCGATATCCAGGTTAAGAATTTTGACGGTGATCTCATCACCAATGGAAAAGAGTTCTGAGGGATGTTTAACGCGTCCCCATGAAATATCGGTAATATGAAGCAGTCCGTCTATACCACCAAGATCAATAAAAACACCATACTCCGTGATATTTTTTACCACACCCTTGACGACTTTCCCCTCATGAATGGAAGATAGGGTTTCTACTCTTCTGGATTCACGCTGATGTTCGAGTATCGCCCTTCTTGAGAGCACGATATTGCTCCGTTTTCTATTATATTTTAGAATCTTGAAAGTATACTTATTTCCTACCAACTCATCTAGATTTCGTACCGGACGCAAATCCGCCTGTGAACCAGGCAAAAATGCCTGGACACCTATATCTACGGAAAAACCACCTCTGACGCGATTTAAAATAACGCCTTCGACAGTTCCTTCTTCATCGTAAAGTTTTTTAATATCTTCCCATACCTTGATATTTTCGGCTTTTTCTTTGGAAAGAACAACCCGCTCTTCTTCTTCGTCCCACCATTCAACCATTACTTCTGTGCTGTCACCCACTTGGACGTTGATATTTCCCTCTTCGTCTTTAAATTCAGCAATCCGTATCTGTCCTTCTGATTTGTATCCAATATCTACCAAAACATATTCGTTGTCGATTGAAATGATCTTGCCTGTCACCACTTCACCTTCAGTAAAGCGTTTAAAGCTTTCCTCATACAAATCCATCATGCTTTCCATACTTTCATCAGGTTCGGAAACATCGTCAGCTGACGGTTCATCTTCCGGCGCATCACCTTTTAATTCTTCACCCTTCTGATTATCCCCTGCACCCAGCTTAACTATTGCTTCCGGCATAACTTCATCATCCGGCTGGCTCACATCTGAATTCTCCTGTTCATCATCCTGGTTTAATTGTTTGTTTTCTTCGTTTTTACCTAAATCGTTCATATTAAAAAAAATCCCCCTTGCCTTTGTTTTTGGCTATTTTATCAGATAGCATAACTTAATATAACTATCAGACTGATTTTAAAAAAACAACCATTAATTTGATTTTTGTAACCAGAGTGAACAAAGCAGCTTTTAAATCGACCATCAGCAAAATTTAATTTCAATTTTTGATTGGGTTTTTTTGCTCCAGGCCCTCAAGTTACCAAGTGCCTGGTCTCCCAGCTTTCTATTCTCTCAGCCTCCCGGCCTCTATATAAGACAGCATCAATTCAACAACTTCGCCGGCGGAAATATCGGTAGAATCTATAATTTTAGCATCCTCAGCCGGCTTCAGGGGCGCAAGATTCCTGTTGCTGTCATTTTCATCCCTTTGCATCATGTCTCTTTCAACCTCTTCCAATGATTGAGAGGGGTTCGGTTCCATTTCCCTGTAGCGTCTTAAAGCCCTGGTCTGATGGGATGCATCCAGAAAAAATTTTATATCGGCATCAGGAAAGACAACCGTTCCCATATCTCTGCCTTCGAAAACAACCCCTTTTTCTCTGCCCATATGCCTTTGAAGAGCCAAAAGAAACTTTCTTACAACCGGTCTTGCGGAAACCGCAGAGGCAAACATGGTAATTTCAGGGGTCCGAATTAAATCGGTAATATCCGAATCATTGGATATAAGTCGCAACTCTTTATTGACATGTACAAATCTGAGTTTTAGCTCGGCGCATATGCTTTCAAGACCCATGTCATCATCATTACTTAAGCCTTTGGATAACGCTTCATAGGCCACCCCCCGGTAAAGGGCCCCTGTGTCAATATATTTATATCCCAAGCGATCCGCCAAAGACCGGCTAACCGTGGTTTTACCCGCCCCTGCCGGGCCGTCTATGGTGATAACAAGTCGTTTTGAAATTCGAGCTGTATTCATCTATGTCAGCACCTTATCCAGTGCCTTGATAAACCTTTTATTCTCATCACGAAGTCCGACATTGACACGAATATACTCAGGATACCCATAGGATGTCATGGAACGCACAATCACGCCGTGGCTCAACATTTTTTTAAAAACTTCGTCGGCATTTCTGGCAACATCGATAAGAAAAAAATTTGCCTGGGTTGGATAGAATTTCACTCCCAAACCGTTCAAAGCGTCATACAGGAAATCAAGACCTTCATGAATTATCTTTTTCGTCTTCCGGAAAAATTTTTCATCGTTCAGCGCGGCAATTGCTCCGGCCTGGGCGAGGGAGTTGGTATTAAACGGAAGCCTGATTCTGTTAACAATGCCTGATATCTCTTCAGACATGATCCCGTACCCTATTCTAAGCCCGGCCAGACCGTAAGCTTTGGAAAAGGTTCGAAGTACCACCAGCGGCTTTTTAGAATCGATATAGTCAATACCGCTCGCGCAGTTTCTGTCCCTGACAAATTCGATATAGGCTTCGTCTACCACCACAACGATTTCAGCTGGAAGACTATCAAGAAATTTTTCAAATTGATTCTTCGAAATAATGGTTCCGGTGGGATTGTTGGGATTGCATATAAAAACCATCTTCGATTTTGCTGTCAATCTTTTTTTAATCTCTTCAAGATCAATGGAAAGTGACTTAAGGGGAACATTTACACAGGTTGCACCTGCAGCGCGAACCATTATATCATAAATCAAAAATGAAGGTTGTGGCAAAAGTACTTCATCCCCGGGCTTTAGCAATGTGTGGGCCAGCATACCGATGATTTCATCGGAACCGTTTCCTAAAACGATATTCCCGGGAGACAGTTTCAGTTTTTCGGCAATCCTGTTGACCAGATAATATCCGCTCCCGTCAGGGTAACGGTTTAATTTTTCCAGTGCAGCTTGAATGGCCTCTACGGCCATGGGGGAAGGTCCCAAAGGGTTTTCATTGGAGGCAAGTTTTATCGATTTTTTTATACCATACTCCCTTTCAAGCTCCTCAAGCGGCTTTCCCGGAACATACGGTTTGATCGATAAAACATAATCTGGAATGGATAATTTCATGTTTTATCGCTTGGCGGCTTTTTCCCCGGCGGTCACCGCCTCCATATTGAGGGGAATCAGTTTTGCTTTTTTGGAAAATTCCTTTCTGACGCATTCGCGCAAAACATCAAAATCAACCACTTTGCTCCGGGCAACAAACGCAGACAGTGCCACAATATTTAACGACCTGACATTCCCCAGCTCCTTGGCAATATCATTGGCCGGTACATTGAGCTCATCCACATCCTGCCGACCGGAATTGATGGATATTAACGAGGAGTTAATCATAATCACCCCGCCCGGTTTCACCATGGGGGCAAATTTCTCCAGCGAAGGTCGATTCATGGCCACCAGATGCAAAGGATTCCTGATAATCGGAGAGCCGATGGGCCTGTCGCTGATCACCACCGTACAGTAAGCGGTACCGCCCCGCATCTCGGGCCCGTAAGAAGGAACCCAGGCCACCTCTTTGCCTTCTTCCATGCCTGCATAGGCAAGGATCTTTGCACTTAACAATATCCCCTGACCGCCAAAACCGGCGAACATCACTTCACTTTGCATTCTGGCCTCCTACTCCGGTAATTTAAATTCACCCAGTTCATAATAGGGGAGCATCTTCTCTTCCGCCCACTTAATCGCCTCCACCGGAGTCAGACCCCAGTTGGTGGGGCAGGTGCTCACCACTTCAATAAAGCTGAAACATCGGCCTTCCAGTTGATAACTAAATCCCTTCTTGATGGCCTTTTTGGCCCGGTTGATATATTTCGGCTTCAGCACGGTTTGCCGCGTTATGTATCCCGGCGTCTTTAAGGATGCCAGCAGTTCCGCCATCCTCACCGGCATACCCACTTCTTCCACATCCCGACCAAAAGGAGAGGTGGTGGTGCGCTGCCCCGGCATAGTGGTGGGAGCCATCTGGCCGCCGGTCATACCGTATACCGCATTATTTACAAAAATCACGGTGAATTTTTCACCCCGGTTGGCCGCATGAACAATTTCTCCCATTCCGATACTGGCCAGATCCCCGTCCCCCTGGTAGGTAAAAACCATCAAATCCGGACGAACCCGCTTTATTCCGGTGGCCATTGCCGGTGCACGGCCGTGGGCGGCCTCCTGAAAGTCAAAGGTAAAATAATTATACGCCAGCACCGCGCATCCCACTGGAGCGACACCCACCGTACGGCCCCGGATACCCAGTTCGTCAATCACTTCAGCCACCAGACGGTGGATCACCCCATGGGTGCACCCCGGACAGTAATGCATCACCTGATCGGAAAGGGCTTCCGGTTTTTTAAATGTCTTTCCCATTATATTGCTCTCCTGATTATTATGAGTTATGTATTTAATCCTGTGACCGCTTCGATGACCTCTTCAGGGGTGGGAATGTCCCCCCCGCATTTTCCATACCATGACACAGGCACTTTCCCCTGAACAGACATACGAACGTCTTCCACCATCTGGCCCATGCTCATTTCAACGCTGATCACCGCCTTGCATCCGCCCTGTTGCGCCGCTTCCCTGACTGCCGTTTCCGGAAAGGGGAACAGCGTCTGCGGCCGGATCATGCCGATTTCGATCCCGTCTTCTTTTAATTGATCGATGGCGGTTTTACAGACCCTGCTCATGGTGCCGTAGCTGACAATCAACACCCTGTAGTCCGAGTCGGTATTATACTCTTCGTACCTGATCTCTTCTTTTTTCATCCGTTCATATTTGGCTCTGAGGATCAGGTTGTTCCGGTTCAGCTCTTCCGGATCCAAAAACAAAGATTTAACCAGGTTACGCTGATTACTCTTGCGAGTATCCATGCCGTTGGTGGCCCACTCATCTTTATTGGTCGGCTCAACCTTGAGGTGATCCACGAATTCAACCGGTTCCATCATCTGGCCGATTAAACCATCCCCTAAAATGATCACCGGGTTACGGTACTTTTCCGCTAGGGGGAATGCCATCATCACCATTTCAACCGCTTCCTGAACACTGGCAGGCGCCATTACCAGTAACCGGCAGTCCCCATGTCCGATCCCACGGGTTGCCTGAAGGTAATCGGCCTGCGACGGAAGGATGCCCCCCAGTCCCGGACCGCCACGCATGATATTTACAAAAACCGCCGGACACTGAGCAGCCGCTATATAGCTGATCCCCTCACTCATCAAGCTTATCCCCGGGCTCGATGACGTGGTAAATATCCGTTCCCCCGCTGCAGCCGCACCAAAAATCATATAGGAAACCGCCACTTCACTTTCACCCTGCAAAAAGTGTCCCCCCACTTCCGGCATGCGCCGGGAAAGATATTCGGCCACCTCGGATTGGGGTGTAATGGGATAGGCAAAGTAGTTCAGACATCCAGCCCGAATGGCCGCCTCTCCGATCGCTTCGTTTCCCTTCATTAATACTTTACTCATTTTTTCCCTCCATTTTTCCCGCGTCTGCCGCAGCTTCAACCACCTCGGTGATGGTAATCGCCATATCCGGACACATGGTACAACACATGGCACAATAAATACAATCTTCCGGCCTCGCTTGATACGCGGGAAAATAACCCTTGGTGTTCACCTGTTCCGAAACTTCCAAAACCTTCTTGGGACATACGGTCACGCATAAACCGCAACCTTTGCATCTCTCACTGTCTATATGATGTCTATAGGCCATAGAAAATTGCTCCTTTCTAGTCAGCTTAATTCGGCCGCCTTCTTCCAGGGCGGCACCAGTTGTCTTTCTATCTGCAAAACAGGACAGGAAAAACGGTTTACATCGATCTCAGTCATCAGTTCTGATGGAACAGTAATAAATTTTAAAGCCAGACCACTTTCACGAGATAAAAGCTTAACAAACTCGTATCCGGTATATATATCTTCAGGTCCTGTTTCGTCAATTAAATTTGAATTGCCCACCAAACCGCTTATAGTCATTTTTGAAGCAGCTTCGATTTCGCTGCGCATTTTCAGGCAGCCTTTCACTGTATTGGTAAAGGGCCGCAGGGGATTTACCACCTGAAGCATTTGAAAATTGCTTCCATTAAATGCGTGGGCGAGGGCTGCCAGCACAGTGGCCCCCGCATCATCTCCGCCGGCATCAATAAGAGTCAGCTCAACCGGATTTTTAATCAACCCGGCAATAACGGGGCTCAGTATAGGAAGATCCGCCTGAAGGTATTCTTCCGCAGGCAACGCCATACCAATTCCCAGCTTGGAAAGCTGGCTTCGTGCTTCACGGGTCCTGAAATAGGGGTTTACCAGGTCAAGGTCTGCAATCTTAACATCCATCCCTGCCCTTTTTTGGTGAACTGCCAGATTGATGGAAACTTCTGTCTTTCCGCTTCCATAGTTTCCGACAATCACTACAATTCCTTGAAGATCAATTTCCACAAATCTGTCCCGCTTAAAATAAAAATGGCAAAATATCACACCTTAACCAATGGATCAATAAGCATAAACAAAACCATTTATTTTCTCTAAAATCTTTTGTCAAGCTTTTCACTCAAATTTCTCAGCTGAACTTTAAACTGCACCATATTTTTTAAAAAAAATGCCATTTTCCACGTAGGTCACCCGAAATCAAAATTTCGCCACTCCAAACGACATGGTCGGTTACACGATAATAGTTAAAAATGAGGGTGTTCTCCTTGATCTCTATCAAGGTCAGAGTGTTCACGATCAAACTCACTGCCATTGTTCATGATGGCCTCCCGATAAGTCCTCATAGTATACGGTGAATAAAGGTAATTTAAAAATACAATCAAACACACAGATCTAAATCGAACCTAACCAGCTTGAATTTTTTTTTAGTATCTTCCGCTATATTGGCTCCAATTCGAGCCATAAACAGGTTTTCCGGTCGCATCATGACGTTAGCCTCATTGGTGCGGAAGGTCTTAAATCCCTGTTGAGAAAATATACCGACCAGCATGTCCCGATAGTCCATAGCAGACATCCCTGCCAAGTCCCACGTCCATGAGTATCCCACCATGTAAAAAATTCTCTCGTCTTTTAAGGGGTGATCCACGAGTAATTGGATGATTTTTTTAGATATGCCGAGGGATCGCCATGGTCTGCCGATCTCAATGACCGAAACCTCCATCATGATCCAATCCCCCAATCGTTTCCAGCGTTCCCCGGAAGGAGGGTATTCTAAAATGCCAAACCCGACAATTATCCCATCCGGGGTAAAAGCCAAAGTCACATTTGTATCCGGCTGTGAGGCTGCCTGTATCAGGGTTTGTTTCTTGGAAACAATGGACCGGTATCCGGCATACTTGGTATAGGCCTCTATAAACGATAGTGATTCAATGTCACCCGGACTGTTGAAGGAGCTTATGATAACCTTTCCCCGTTGGGTAGGCCATTCAATCTGTTTTTGTTTTTTATTGCCATACATTCCGTTTATGGGAACTTCCTCCATTCTTGGTGAAAATGCTTTCGCATAATCTGCCAACCATGGACGATCCTGTCATTCCAGGGCATCGAAGCAAAATAAAATATAATCGTTAAATTAAGAAATGTATAGGGAAAAATAAACCTTGTCCCTTTTTCCTGAAGTGCGGATCGATAAAGAAATAACTTGGAAAAGATAAAAAAAGGAAGGGTTATCTTAGGAGTTCAGCCAGTCTTCGGCCTCTTCTATGGTGTTAAAATACTTTATATTTCGTTCTGTAAAAATATTAGCAATATTTCTATAAAAATCTGTCACAGTTTTTTGCATTAAGCAATCTTTTTCGATTACTGCTGCTGACTTTCCGGGTGGAGCAAAATCTCGCACCATACTGGCGCTTCTGAATATTTTGGAAAACTCAAAAGAATCGGAAAAACGAGCTTCTTTAAAAAGCCACAAAATATTTCGCTTGCCCTTACTCCATTTTGCATCTAATGAAATGGAAAAAAAAGTATTGCTAATTTTTTTAGCGTTAATATCCCCGGTTAAACTAATATAAGATAGGTCTTTGGTCTCATCATATTCTATCGGATATACTTCTTTTGGCATGATCTAATTTTATAACAAAAATCATTAGTGTCCGGTTAAGAATCGAATAAATTCAGCTGGATATGGCCACTAGTAATTTTATTTTTGTAATCAATTGGCGTAATGGCCTGTGAAATAAGCCTTTGTTCAAAAACAGTTATA
>JAXHVO010000055.1 GCA_034189135.1 Thermodesulfobacteriota bacterium
ATAATGGCCAGGGCCACGTACAATGAAATAGTAAAAAACATAGGCGCATTTCCTAGCTTGAGTTCTAAAATACCAATTAGAAAAAACTATAAATTCTTATATATAAGCAAGCTGTATGCCACCGATTGTCTATATCCGATTATTCAATCCATGTAAAATAAAAAAGATATTAATTTAATAAAATCATGACATAAATTGACCCGCATTTATTGTTTAATAAATTTAATTCAAATTGAATATGACCGACAATTGCAATAAATATATTTCATGGCAATAAAATAAATGCATGCCGTCGGAGCCCATTTAGGGCTAAGGAGATAAGAGGGCAAATATAAGTTTAAAGTGATTTAGCTGTTTTTATTAAATACGTCTGCTACAGCCAAATCTAAGCTTGACAAGGCTGAAAATGAGTATATAATTTCAGCGTTCTAAAAAACAAGAAAAATTTCATTGAAGTATATGCCTTTACGGGTGTCAGGGAGAAAATATAATGCCGGTTTATGAATTTGAATGCCCCAATGGTACAGTCAGCGAAAAGTTGGTCAGGATGGATACGAAAAAAATATTATGTCCCGTATGCCATCAGGAAGCAAAAAAAATTATATCTGCATGCAGCTTTGAGTTGAAAGGGGGAGGTTGGTATGCGGACGGATATTCATCCAAAAAAAACTCACAGAAATAATAAAAACTTATCTTTTAAAAAAATTAATTTCCTGCTTAAATAGTCATCTTACAGGTGACCTTATTTTTATTTCCGATATCCTCGCTTTGATAAAAGGATTGCACTTGATTCTTTGTTTGCCGTTTTAGCTATTCTCCTGAAGTCAGGTGCGTGTGTTCGATCTGTCTTAAAACTTAGATTTTTGAATACGGTATTTGCAAACTTAAAATTTGAGACAGTTTCAAAATGTTCAATTTCGTAGTCCACGCTTATCTGTTATGATCAAATTTCAACCTTCCCGGTACGATTGCCCGAGTTTTTAGGGTTCCCAAAGCGGGATCTACGCTTCGCTTTGACGGGCAGGAATACACTGGAGGATAATGTTAAAGCCAGAATACGAGCCTGACCCCAGAGAAATAGACTCATAAGAAATTTACAACACAAAGGAGAAACCTCTGTCATGGTGAAAGGGAAGAGCATTGTTATCAACGGAAACGAGTTGCTATTTGAGGCTGGTGAAACGATTCTTGATGTTGCCCGGCGAAATGATATTGATATTCCTACCCTTTGCTATTTAGAGGGAACCATTCCTCATGGTGCCTGCCGGATCTGTGTGGTAGAGATCGAGGGTGCCGACAAACTGATGACTGCCTGCGATACTCCTGCCTGCGACAATATGATCGTGGAGACCGAGTCACCTCGCGTGGTCGAGGCACGGCGTTCGATCATTCAGCTCATGCTTTCCTCAGGCAATCATAACTGTGCCATCAGCGGATACAGCGGTGAAAGCTGGGAATCGTTCCAACTTCGGGTTCAAAAGGAAGACGATGCCGGTGAACTCTGCCCGGTGTGGGGCGACTGCCGACTTCAGGACCTGGCCTATCGCTATCAGGTAGTAGGCAGCCAGGCCTTGGAAACCCGGTCTTTCTATCCCATGGAAACCGTCAACCCATTTATCGTAAGAGATTTTTCACGCTGCATCCAGTGCGGGCGTTGCGTCAAGGCCTGTCGTGAAATTCAGGTCAACAATGCCATTGATTTTGGCTACCGGTCCAGTGAAACAAAAATCGTGACCCCCGGCGACAAGCCTCTTAAGGATTCCGCTTGTGTTTTTTGCGGGGAATGCGTCCAGGTTTGCCCGGTGGGAGCGTTGGTTGAGAAGAACGCCCGTTACCAGGTCCGGCCCTGGCAAACGACCCGGGTTAAAACCACCTGCACTTACTGTGGCGTCGGTTGCCAACTCTATCTGCATGTCAGAGAAAATAAAATTGTAAAGATCACCGGAGCCGAGGAGTCGTCGCCCAACTACGGTAGCCTGTGTGTCAAGGGCAGGTTTGGATTCGATTTTATCAACGATCCCAAGCGACTGACCGTTCCCCTGATTAAGCAAGACGGGGCCTTTCGGGAAGCATCTTGGGACGAGGCTCTCGACCTGGTGGCCCAGCGGCTCGGGCAGATCAAAGATCAATCCGGATCAGACAGTATTGGGGTTTTGACCTCCGCCCGTGTTTCCAACGAAGAAAATTACATTGCCAACAAGTTCACCCGTGCTGTTTTAAAAACCAACAACATCGATCATTGCGCCCGTCTCTGACATTCCTCCACCGTGGCCGGTCTGGCTGCAGCCTTCGGAAGTGGTTCTATGACAAACACCATTGCAGATATTGAATCGGCTGAGGTGATTCTCATTACCGGTTCAAATACAACGGAAAACCACCCGGTGGTGTCTTCATTTATAAAACGGGCGGTGGCCTTCAAAGGGGCCAAACTAATTGTCATCGATCCTAGAAAAGTTAAAATCACCGAGCATGCCAATCTATGGCTACGACCAAACCTGGGGACCGATGTGGCCTGGATCAACGGAATGATGCATGTGATCATTCAGGAAAATCTGTTAGACAGGACTTTTGTTGAAAAAAGAACTGAGGGATTTGAGAAGCTGGAAAAGATGGTTGAAAAATACACCCCGGAATTTGTGGAAGGGATTACCGGTATTGGTTCCCATAGCCTCATCGAAGCAGCAAGATTATATGCCGGGGCTAAAAATGCCAGCATTCTTTACTGCATGGGGATTACCCAGCATACGACCGGAACGGATAACGTAAAATCTTTAGCAAACTTAGCCATGTTATGCGGCAATTTGGGCATTCCCGGAGGCGGAGTCAATCCGTTAAGGGGCCAGAATAATGTTCAGGGCGCCTGTGACATGGGCGGCCTTCCCAATGTTATGACAGGATATCAGCCGGTCACCGATCTGGCTGTTGTCAAGCGGATGGAAGATGCCTGGGGGGTGAATCACCTTCCGACAAAACCCGGTCTTCAGGTCACCCAGATGATTCCCCAAGCCCATGATGGAGAGCTAAAGAGTCTTTATATTGTCGGAGAGAACCCATTGGTTTCTGATCCGGATTTGAACCATGCGAGAAAGAGCATGCAAAATCTTGATTTCCTCGTGGTCCAGGACATCTTTATGACGGAAACAGCTCAACTCGCCGATGTGGTGCTGCCGTCCTCCTGCTTTGCGGAAAAGGATGGGACTTTTACCAATACGGAAAGACGGGTGCAAAGGATAAGGAAGGCTGTTGATCCGCCGGGTCAGGCAAAACACGATTGGGAAATTATCTGTGAAATAGGAACCAGGATGGGGTATTCCATGTCCTATGACAGCAGTGAGGATATTTTTAATGAAATTGCAACTGTGACACCATCCTATGCCGGGATCAGTTATGAAAGGATTGAACAGCAGGGGATTCACTGGCCATGTCCCACCCCTGAACACCCGGGCACGCCCATCCTGCATGCCGGCCAATTTACCAGGGGAAAGGGGTTGTTCCATGCGCTGGAATGGGTGGCACCGGCTGAACAAACCGATGACGAATATCCCGTACATTTGACCACCGGTCGGGTGCTTTACCAATTCCATACCGGCACGATGACCATGAAATCAGATGGGTTGAATGAGAGGGCTCCGGAAGCGTTTGTTGAAATATCCCGTCAGGATGCAGAAACATATAAACTTACCGACGGTGCCATGGTAAACATTGACTCTCGCAGAGGGAGTATTAGCGCCCGGGTGAAAATCTCGAAAAAGGCTGTGGATGGCACCGTATTTATTCCTTTTCATTTTGCACAGGCTGCGGCTAACAAACTCACCCATGCGGCTTTAGATCCGATTTCAGGGATACCGGAATACAAGGTGTGTGCGGTTAAATTATCCTCAGCGGCCTAGTGTGAGATCAGATCACCTGTTGTAGAATGTGTTCTGGATTTGCCTTGGAAAGAAGCGCAGATTCAGGGCTAAAAAAGGGAAATACTGGCTTTATATCAAGACCTGACATGTTTGCTTTGGCTGAAGGATCAGGTTTATCATGTTGAAATAAACGACGTAACGATTTGATGAATGGGAGATGAAATATGGTAGAAGCGGTTATGATGATGGGCGGTCTGGGGTTGGTGCTTGGTATCGCACTCGCTATTGCTTCCAAGGTTTTCTATGTTTACGTCGATCCGTTAATTTTGGCAGTTGATGAGGCCCTGCCGGGTGCCAATTGCGGCGGATGCGGCATGCCGGGCTGCACGTCCAATGCCGAAGCAATTGTGGCCGGCAAGGCCTCGCCTAACTCATGTGTGGCGGCAGGACCCGAAGTGGCGGAAGCGATCGCTGCCATCATGGGGGTAACCATTGAAGCCAAAGAACCGGATATTGCCAGACTCGGCTGTACCTACGGGGTGCAGGATGCCGATGTAAAATATATTTACAGTGGCTTGAACGACTGCCGTGCGGCTGCTTACCTGAGCGGCGGCATGAAAGTCTGTACGATCGGCTGCCTGGGTTTTGGTACTTGCGCCAGAGCCTGTCCGTTTAACGCCATTACCATGGGGCCCGAAGGGCTGCCGGTAGTCGATGAAGAGCGTTGCACCGGCTGTGGTACGTGTGAGCGGGTCTGTCCCAAGCACATCATTACCATGTCGTCGGTTACACGGCGTATCATCCGCGAATACACCACGGAAGATTGTACCACCCCCTGCCAGCGCGCCTGTCCGGCCGGCATCGATATCTGCGAGTATATTCGCCAGATAACGCTTGGCAACTATTTGCAGGCTGTCCAGGTAATCAAGGAACGCAACCCCTTTCCCACAGTAATCGGACGCATCTGTCCGCGTCCCTGTGAGCAGGAATGCAGGCGTCAGTACGTCGACGAAGCGGTGGCCATCAATTTTCTCAAGCGTTTTGCCGCCGACTACGAAAAATCCCAACATCAACGCATTTTGCCCTATAAAGCACCGGCTACCGGTCGCAGGGTCACTGTGATCGGTGGTGGGGTTCAAGGACTTTCAGCCGCTTTCTTTTCCAGTCGTCTGGGTCATGAGACCAAGGTGTATGAGGCCACCAGTGAACCGGGCGGGCTGCTGCGAAGCGCCATCGCCTTTTATCGGTTACCGAGAGAAATCTTGGATTGGGATATCGACGGTATCCGTGAAATGGGTGTCACCATCGAAACAGAAAAGGCGCTGGGTCGGGATTTCGATATTACCGGACTGCTCAAAGATGATGAAACCGTTTTCCTGGCAACCGGAGGGTGGGACAGCCGGTTGGGACGCGGGGCAGACGCCTGGCAGGTCCAGCCGATTCCCCATACCCACCTTTTGATCGATTTTATCCAGCACACAGATCAAATTACCTGCGGGTCGAAGGTGGTGATTGTCGGCGGCGGCAAGCCGGCTCTGGATGCCGCCCGGAAATGTCAACAGGGGGGGGCATCATCAGTTAAGCTGCTGTTCCGTGAAAACCGGGATGAATGCGACATAGACAGCGACGTGGTGAATACTTTGAAACAGGAAGGAATTGCGATCTATTTCAATACCGCCATCAGCCGCCTTATGGGTGAGGAAAATCATCTGACCGAGGTGGAGTATATTGAACTCGACACCCGGGTTGCAGCAAATATGCCGGTTAATACGCTGCTGATCAGTTCCGGGAGATTTCCCGAACTCATATTTAGCAAAATTCAACCCCAGGCGCCCGAAGATGAAGATGGAGAAATATCCGATGATCCGCACAACGGACCTCTGCAGTGGGAGGCTATCGAGACGGTCAAAAAGCCGGACAATAAAGACGAATTCGGGCTGCTGGCTCCCGGTGATGACCTAACGGACTACACGGCTGCCATCAAAGCAATCGCTGCCGGTCGCCGGGCAGCTGCTGCCATCCATCATGTTATGTACGGAAAGCCGATTGACCATTCACCCAATGTGTTAACTGTGGAAACCTGGGTTCAGAATGTCGACCATGTCCATCACGTCATCCCAAGCCCCCGCCAGATCATGCCGCTGGGCGGACCAAGGGAAATGGTCATGGGAGAAGATATGGAAAAAGGCTTTAGCAAAGAGGTGGCTGACCAGGAGGCCAAACGCTGCCTGCAGTGCGGGTTGATCTGTTATCAAAAGGAAAAAAATTAAGATTTTTACCTGCGGTATGCCTGTTCCGCTTTATATCGTCATTCTCAAAAATTTGTTCCGTGTAGGGGGGTGATAAAAGTAACCCTCTGAAAATGTTAAAAGTAACCGGGGACGGTCTTGACACTGCTTGACAATTTGCCTGATTCGTGACGTTTTTCAAAGAATGTTTGATAAATAAAATAAATAAGGTTGATGACAAGAGATGATAAAATTATACACAGGTTTATCAAAGTAGTTTTGAAAAAATAACGACTACAAATAAGATGCGTACCATAAGCATTCCGAGCCTGCACGGCCTTTACGATAAACCGCTCAGCTTTTTCACGTCAACTTAATTTGCATATGTGTTAGATGAGAGTTCGCATCAACTAAGCTGGTCCGCAAAACGTTCGGCTTCTTCAAAACTTTTAAGCTTGATAAGGGGTTCAGTGGACTCATCTTGGCCAGGTCTCACTTGGACTATAATTGCAAAAGGCTTATCCTTTGCAAATTTGTGTATTTCATTCCATTTATGAGCAAGATACCAGGAAGCGCCTGAAGAACCCCATTCTCCGTATCCAGCACAAATCAGCCATATCCGCTCCTGAAATTGAGATGGGTGAATTTTAATAATCACTCCATAGTCAAATCCAGGACGATGATTCAGTAAAGGTCTATTTGTTTTTTGTGTAATAAAAGTTTTGTCACCAAAAGACAAAAAGCTGTTACCTTCATTCGTGAGAAGATCTCTACTTTTATAATTTGATGATGGTCCGCCGAAAGCAACAAATGAAATATTTAATCTTTCTTGTAGTTCGAAGTCAGACGACAGTTCAGGACTCCGCTTGGCTTCTTTTCCTATAATCTCAGAGAGATACTTTGCGGCCCGGAGCTCACAAGAGCTAACAGGTCTCTCAATTGAAAATCCGGTTTCACTCGTTTCTTCACTCGGCTTTACATATGGATGTGTATTTATGCTACCATTTTCATTCTGCTGTGGAGGTAGAGCGAGCTGAGCATACACTAAATGTAATCCATATAGGGAAAAAAGATCATTGCCAAAAATATTTTTAAATTTACGAAGTTTTAATTTTGAAGCTGCAAACTTCCCAAATTCGATCAGGCCTACTGTGATTGCACCCCCGATAACGTTTAAAACGATTTGAGTCACTGAGTCCATTATAACCTTTATTATAAAATTACAGTTCGTCTAACGCTCATCCTGATAGGTGCGTGGGCATCCTTTCCGCGCATCCTTGTCCAGGCTCATTTTTTAATAAACCACCTATGATTGTTTGTTGTTTCTGGCTTATCGAATTTCAATATACACACTGTCAGCCAAGAACGCTTCCCATTATGGATTTCTTCAATTTTATAAGTTGTCAAATTTAATATTTTGATAGTTTTTTGTATAGTTTCTTTATAATAAGAATCGAATATTAATGCTCTTTTTTTATTCGCAGGCAAGCTCGGAACCTGCTGTTTTTCTGAGCCTTGCATTTTTTTGTGACTCTTATATTTGAGAGTGCAGTTTCTTGAAAAATACTGTTCAAGTTGACCTGTAATCACAAAAGCCCATGCAAAGACCTCATGACTGATAGCCACATCGTTATTTGTTTTATTCTTTTTGATCCAGTATTCACGTACTTCAAATTGTTCAGGATTATTTTTTGCTTCATTATCTGGGTGTTTGAGCCAAGTGATTGGGTTTTCATCTATGGATTTTATTTCACATATATAATATTTGTTAGTAGTTCTTTTAAGAGAAGTAATAGAATCACATCCTCCTGTACAGCAAAATTCCCCCGGTTTTGTGAAAGATGCCTGTAGATAAACATCATATTTATCTGCCAGAGTCTCTTTAACGTAGTGGTAAAACCAAGACATCAATTATCTCTCTGAGCTAACATTAAATATTGATTCGCTGCAAAAGAGTAACAGCTTATTGAAAAAATGAATATAAGCAGGATCTGTGCAGCGATTATTCGACCGTAGAATAACTTTACCCTTTATAATAACATATCCAATTGAATATTCAACAAAAATATATTGGGTTTTGTACAACAAACTGACTCAGGAACTGGACCAAATTATCAACCTGGGAAATTGTGTGCCGGACCAGGCAAGGGGACATAACTTCCATAAGAACATAAATTAAGCCTGTTCAACACTTATTTAAATTAATAATAACAAGATGTTAAACGGGGACTAAGACTACAGTTACCCCCACTTTAATGCGTTTGGGAGTAGGGGGTTTCTATTAAAGCCAGTATTTTA
>JAXHVO010000056.1 GCA_034189135.1 Thermodesulfobacteriota bacterium
AAAGAAAGAATCCTCAAGGGAATTGAAGAAATCAATACTGAGCCCGTTGTACATTGCTGGAAGAAATTCGATTTACCGCAAGCTAATATGTAAAAGTATTAATGAAACGTATTACTAGATATGCTCACCGTCTTGGTAATAAAAGCCAGCTTATGACTCAATATAATCAGATTGTAAAAAATTGCCAAATGACGAAGAATAAAAATCGTATGAATGGAAAAAGAGCTGCTTAACTAACACCTTTTTTATGCTTGATTTGTCTGAAACATTACAGTAAAAATTTAAACATACCTTTTAATCGCAAAATCCATACTTCATAGAATGATAAAAATTGTTGCGTATTTTTTCACTATAAAGGAGGCAAAATGAAAAAGCATTTTGTGATTTGTTTTATTATTAGTTTTTCTCTATTATTTTTTACTGGATGCGTAACAACAAGCACTAACTTGGAACCCAATTACACAAAAGAAAGCGTTAAAGCATATATTGATAGCATAGACGCACAATTTGATTCCCCCGGGTTTAAAGGTCTCCACCTTGGGATGTCAATGGATCAGGTAAATGAATTAGTACTTAATACCCCGTGGGGATATCGTTTTAAGGAAATTGGCAAGTCGCCCGATGATCCTCAATATAAACCTACTAATTTTCTAAAAGGCGACAATAATATAATAGGAGTAACGTGGGCAAATATTGGGTGCCAAGGACCAGAGGGTAAAGGAAGTTGCCATTGGATAAGATCAGTTTACATAAGCTTTTGCAATGATAAATTAGTTGAAATTATACTGGGAAGTCCAAAATGGTCCGCAGACAAGATAAATACCAGTGTAAAAGGTTGGGGAAAATTCGCATTAAAAGGTTTAACCAACAAATATAATCAACCTACAAAAGTTTATGATACATTTAGTAATATCAATATATTTTCATTTAAATCCGGCTATTCAGTTACCCTATACAAATGGAATTTAGGCCCTGATAGAATTAAACTTGGTATTGGTGAGTATGAATCTAAATTTGGTTGTAATGTAAGTTTTGAAAACGTTGAGGGGATTAATAAACTTAAAAAGGAACAATTAAAGGGAAAACATGAGTTCTAATAGTAGCGATCATAAGCTTAATCTCCAAAATTGAAAGTTGAGGGTTCCGCTCATCTCATGGGCGTCAGGCGACTAAGGAAATTTGATGTATAATCGCAATAGATATAGATAAGGAAAGGAGACAAAATGAAACGTTATGCTTTGATAATTTTCTGTTTTATGTCGTTTCTGGCAGCTTGTGCGCCTCAATTGGGTGGCTATAATTTTTCAATGGTGCCACAAGCAAGCAATCCGAATAAACATACATTTGATGCTTCGAGTATGACTTATTCAGATGATAAAATATCTATTAAATTCAGCGAGTCGAAAACATGGTATATGGGTGTGGTTGGAATGTCTCAATATGACAACTATGATGGTATTTCTTTTTCTCTTCAAAACAAAACTAATGATGTATTAACCATCGACTGGAACAAAATGTCTTTCACTGATTTTTTCGGGCGCTCTGGTAATGCAGTAATGCACCAAGGAGTTAAGTATAACGAATGTAATGGTTTTAAAGTACCTACCTCTATCCCACCAAAAGGATTGATAAGCGACATTATTATCCCATGCTATGGTTTAAAATTTATATCAGCTGTTAGTCCGCGATGGGAAGCACACATGTTACCTAATCCGGCAAAAATACCAAATGTAAAATTCGGTATTTTTATGCCCATACAGATTGGAAATCAATTTCATAATTATCAATTTAGTTTCAAAGGATCAAAAGCAAAATAGATTGTATATTAATAAATTATTCTGAGACCTTTGAATAGAGGAAAAGGCTTGCATAAAGAAAAAAACCTCAGAATGACCCGACAACGCAGGGTTATCCTGGAAGAGGTGCAAAGTAAAAACAACCACCCCAGTGCGGATGAACTTTACGAAAGGGTAAGGGTACATCTGCCAAGAATAAGTCTCGGCACTGTCTACAGAAACCTTGAAGTCTTGTGTGAATTAGGAGAAATCCAGAAACTGGATCTTAGCGGTTCTATTAAGCGCTATGATAGAAATCCTTTAAAGCATTACCATATTCGCTGTGTTCGATGTAACCGGGTTGAGGATGCACCTATTGCACCGATGAATCAACTGGAAGATGAACTTTACGAAGCAACTGTTTTCGAAATAATCGGGCACAATCTTGAATTTGTCGGGTTTTGCCCTGAATGCTCAAAGAAGAATCGCCAAGCCTGAATTTTACCCAGCCCCACCTTAATCCCATACTTTGTGACTGTATCATGACACACAAATGTATCATGATCAATCTGATACAAAAGTTATCTTCGTTTTTTATTACATTGCAAACAGACCACAATTCTATTCATATAACAAATTGATATAATTAATTATTGTATCAATGCTACCTGTTTCCCCTTTCAATTAAAAAAATTCTAATATCTGGCACGAATCTTGACTGCAAAACAAATATAGAAGGGAATATATCTAACCTGGACAAGCTGGCACCAAAGATGAAAATATCATTGGAATTAACGATTGAGCCATAGAGAGAAAGATACTCGATTCTGGATGCTCGATGCTGGATTAAATAAAGAACATCCCTTTTTTAAATATCCAGTATCAATAGACCAGTATCCAATATCTGATACACAAGGGCTTTACAAAGTGTAATAGAAATATTTTGCCACAAAAATACTAAATTTACAAATAAGAGGCTAAAATGTTTGAACATATGTTTTTTATAAAAATACTGATTATAACAGCGGTTTTCTGGGCACCAATTGCCTTTGCGGTTGCAGGGGGTAAGGATTACAATGAAGATAAGAGGCCGAACCACCTGATAAATGAAACAAGTCCCTATTTGCTCCAGCACGCTTTTAATCCTGTGGACTGGTACCCCTGGGGAGATGAAGCACTTGCAGAAGCAAAACAGGAGAATAAGCCTATCCTTTTATCCATAGGTTATTCAACCTGCCACTGGTGCCACGTAATGGAAAAAGAGTCTTTTACCAATCCCGAAACGGCAGAAATAATGAACAGTAACTTTATCTGCATTAAAGTGGACAGGGAACAGCGGCCTGATATTGATAAGATATATATCACCGCGGTGTCGGCTCTCACTGGTTCGGCAGGGTGGCCCCTTAACGTTTTTTTGACTCCTGATTTAAAACCTTTTTTTGGGGGGAGCTACTTCCCGCCGGAATCGAGACCCGGGTTGATATCTTGGAACTATCTTTTAGCACAGATTGCAGCCGCATGGAAGGATCCTGCCCAACGAGAGAAAATCAGATCTTCGGCGGAAAGCTTGACAAATATCATCAGCCAGCACCTTTCTTCACGTTTAACTGTTAAAGAGGCCCTGGATTCAAAGATTTCAGACCTGGCTGTGGATGCGTTTACATCTGTTTTTGATAAACAACTCGGCGGTTTCAGCAAAGCCCCTAAATTTCCATCTCCGGGAACCCAGAATTTTCTCTTTTCCTATTCGGCAACTCATCTGCACAGTGATAAAAAACGAGCCAAAGAGGCAAAGGACATGGCTGTGTTTACTCTTTATGCCATGGCAAAGGGAGGAATCTACGATCAGCTGGGCGGGGGATTTCATCGTTACTCCACCGATGAAAAATGGCATGTTCCTCATTTTGAAAAAATGCTCTACGACAATGCCCAGTTGATTATTAATTACCTGCAGGCATATCAAAATAACGGTGATCATTTTTTTAAAAACGCGGCCGTAGAAACAATCGAATATATCCTTCGCGATATGACCCATCCAAAAGGAGGTTTTTATTCGGCCGAAGACGCAGACAGTTTTCCCGCAGACTCTGATCACCTGACTGATAGCGAAAAGCCCAAGGAAAAAGCCGAAGGGGCTTTTTATACCTGGAAATTCAAAGAGATTCAAACGCTTCTTAGCGGTGATGTGCGGGAATTCTTTGCATATCGTTATGGCTTATCACCCGAGGGAAATGTGAAATATGATCCCCATAATGAATTCAAAGGGGACAATATCCTCTGGAAGGCACATACTCTTAAAGAAACCGCTCAAAAATTCAATCGGCCCCTGAAAGAAGTTGAAAAGAGACTGGCTGAGGGGAAAAAGATACTCTTTGATGTCCGTAAAAATCGGCCAAGACCTCATTTGGATGACAAGATTATTACATCGTGGAACGGTCTGATGATTTCAGCACTGGCCAGGGGATATCAGACACTGGGAAATGACTCTTACCTGGATGCTGCCAGGCAGGCTGCCGAATTTATGCAAAGTCACCTTTACGATGCTGAAAAGACGCAGCTATACAGGAGCTGGCGCGGAGATGAAACACATACTCTGGGTATGGCAAGTGACTACGCTTTTTTAATCCAGGGCCTTATCGATCTTTATGAGTCGGATTTTGACCTTAAGTGGCTCGACTGGGCAATGGAACTGGCCGATGAACAGCTCAACCGGTTTTTTGATTCGCTTCACGGAGGCTTTTATATGACTGAAGCCAATCACGATAAGCATCTTATCGTCAGGGTCAAAGAAGAGCACGACAACGTCATTCCCGCTGCCGGAAGTGTGGCTACCTTAAATTTCTTGCGTTTATCCGGTTACGGTGACAGGCCCGATCTTAAAAAGGCGGCTGAAAAAACATTAAAATCTTTTGTACCCAAAATGAGGCAAAACCCCGAGGCCTTCACCCAAATGCTGGTCACCATGAATTTTGCTCTGGCAAATCCGGTGCAAGTCATTGTTGCAGGCAGTGCGGATGATAACGGGAGTAGGGACATGCTGAAAAAAATCAGGTCCATGTCCATGTCGGGGTCAATTCCCGGCATGAATATTTTTGTGGTTAACAAGGAGACAGATAGAGCAGGACTGAAGAAATATTTAAGTTTTGTTGAATCGATAAAACAAATAGACCATAAAACGACGGCCTATATCTGCAAAGATTATGCATGCAGCCAGCCGGTGACCCAGGATACACTGTTAAACATGCTGAAAAACAGCACCCCAGCGAAGTAAATGACGCTGAAAGGAGGCAATGATGGAATTTAAAGAGATAATCAATAATCGGAGGGCGATCAATTTTTTCGATCCTGAACAAAAAGTCTCCGATGAATTATTAAAGGAAATGATTGAAATGGCGGCAAAAGCGCCGTCAAGCTTTAACCTTCAACCCTGGAGCCTGATTGTTTTAAAGGATCCGGAAGAAAAAAAGAAACTTCAACAACTTGCCTGGAACCAGCCCAAGGTCAGCGAAGCTCCGGTGACCCTGATTGTTTTGGCAGACAGACATGGATGGAAAGAGGGGCATCCGACATTGGAACGAAACATTAAAGAGATGATACAGGCCGGTTCGATGTCAAAAGACCAGCACCAGTGGTTTGTTGATGCCTGCATAGGTCTTTATGGCAGTAGTGAAGAAAAACAGATGGCCTTTGCGGTCAAAAACACCGGTTTTTTTTCCATGGCGCTCATGCTGGCAGCCAAAAGTCTGGGTCTTGATACCCATCCCATGGATGGTTTTGATCATGAAGGGGTTAAACAAGCGTTTAACATTCCCCAACAATACTGGGTGCCGGCATTGATTTCCGTGGGATATTTTTTAAAAGATAAGACGCTTTCTCCCCCCAAATGGAGAAAGAGCTGGGAAGATATTGTGGTCAATTTTAATTGATCGGCAGAACGATTCTAAAACCCTCCCCAAATGGGAGGGTTTTAGCTTATATTCATTTTTTAACACAATGTTTGAAACATGTGGCTCTTTTAGAGTAAACAATACCATACTGGATTAAAACAGGACTGTTGCGTGTTACGGGTTACAGGGTACGGGTTATAAAAAAGGATTGTTTCCGATTAATAACACGCAACTCGTACCTCGGAACACATAACCCGTCTAATCTCCCTGTTCGGCCATATAGTCATCATACAGGCCTTCGAGAAAGCCTTTATGCTTGGCTTCTTCCTGGGCCAGCATCTTAAACAGTTTGATCACATTTTCATTATCCGCTTTATGCATCAGATCGTTGTACAGCTTCAGTGCTTTTTCCTCTCTCTTCATGGCAAGCCTCAATATGTCCGTATAGTGCATGCCCTTTTTATATTCAATATCTACCAAATAATCGCTTCGCTTTATATCGGTGATCCATTCAAGTTTATATTCAGATATTTTGTCTTGATTTACGCTGAAATCTTCAAGCATGGCTTGATGTTTTCGCTCTTCTTTGGCAAAGCCTTCAAACGTTTTCCTGGCTCCGGAAAAGGTTTCCTGCTTGCTGATGTCTTCATAAAACTGCACCGCTTCCTTTTCCTTTTCGATGGCGTAACTAATGATTTCTTCAATTGAGTTAAAATTCATAATGATCTCCTTTCATTAACATAGATGCCTTTAGGTATTATTCATAGGCAAATTCATTTATTTTTCTGTGGGCGCATAGTAACACCTCTTTGGAGACATCACCTTCCCCTGTTTTTTGAGTTCGCTAATTACCTTGGAAACCGCTTTACTCTCTTCTCCAATCATTTTGGCAACTTCACCCGGTCTTAGCGGCTTTTCTGCTTTTTTCATTGCACCAAGAATTTTTTTCTCCATTGTATTTCCTCCAGAATCCTAACGAGCCGGTTGCGGTAAAACATGAACCCTAAATCAGGGAATAAAATATGCCTACATGTTTTTAATTCTTCCATAACGGGCACGATAAAAATAAACATATTATTTTTTTTCTACCATGGCAAGAGAAGAAAGCACATTTTTATAACCATAGTTGTATAAAGAAGAACTCTGTATTCCTAACATTAAAATCTAAGTTTATCCTCCTGCCAAAGACGGGAGAACAAAGGGGTCATTTTGAAATTGACTGTTTATACGGCAAAAACATAGAAAACAGCAATACCAATCGTATTTGGTTATGCAGTATTGAGCTGCTTTTTAAGCCAATTTTTTACTTCACCCTCGATAGGGAATACACCCTTCATGCCGCTGGTTGCTTTTAAAAAACGGTTTTTTAAGTCGCTCGGCATATCTATTTTGGCCAGTTCCTCCGCTTCTTCAGAATTGCGCTTGATCAGATAAATAACCGGGTTTTCTTTCCAGGTGTTGATCACAAAGTAAACGGCTTCATCCTCTTTAGACCGGATAACGTAATTTCCCCCGGCCCAGTTATTTCCCCATTCAAGGTATAGTCTTACCGCTTCTTCAGGGGTCATCTCCCAGTCTATGGAATTTATAAGGTCTTTATTTTTTTTTATATCATTTAATCTCATCATGGCATTTTTCCTCTTGATGGAATAGGTATAGAATCATTGCTTTGACTTTATAAAAAGCAATAAATGTGCCATATCCATTTCTACAGCAACAGCTGAAAAGTTAGGTTATCATAGTCTGGCTCGGTGAACTTTGTGCAAAGAGCGTTCCGGCAGTCAAAAAATTAAACAGCGACTGTGTCATATGAGACAGTTGTGTCTCAAGATTTTTAGGTAATATGAAGCCTATTTGCAGGATGGATACCATAGAAGGTCCTTAACAATCTGCTTGTCAAATGACTGTGTTTTTTTCTATGGCCGGACTTTGGCATGGATTTTGAAGAATCTAGGTGGGTTCATTCAAATAACGACTTTAGATTGATAAACGGATACAGGATATTAAAAATGAGTATTGATATAACGATTAGAATTGGCGGCGAAGCCGGCCAGGGGATACAGACGGCGGGCCATCTTTTGGCTCTGGTCTGCCAGGAAGCGGGTTTGTATATACTGGCGACTAACGATTTTGAGTCCAGGATAAGAGGCGGGCACAGCTTTTTCCAAATTCGTATCAGCAGCAAGCCGTTACGCGCACCGCATCACAAGTTACACCTGCTGGTGGCATTGAATCAGGAGACATATGATTTGCATCAAAAAGATCTGAATTCCGGCGGGCTCGTGGTTATGGATAAAAAAAAAGGTTCTGCGGATAAAAAGATCCTGACGGTTCCATTTGGCGATCTTGCAAAGGAGGCTGGAGGCAAAATTTTTTTGAATACAGTTGCAGCCGGTGTTTGCCTAGCCCTGTTAGGCGCACCCGTCGAGATTTGCCAGAATGTTCTTGCAAAACAGTTCAGGGAAAAAGGGCAGGATATTGTTGAAAAAAATTATCGCGCAGTAGAGTTGGGCTATCAGGGGGTGAAGGATATAGCCTTTGAATGGGCGTTTAAGTGGAAACCAAAAACTCCCAAAGGAGCAATCATTGACGGCTCCAAGGCCATTGCCCTTGGTGCTCTTGCAGGCGATTGCCGTCTGGCGGCATTTTACCCCATGTCTCCGGCCACCGGCATTATGGCTCATCTTTCCTCCTTTTCAGATAAATTTCCCCTGGTCGTTGAACAGGCAGAAGATGAAATTGCTGCGGTCAATATGATTATCGGAGGGGCTTTTGCAGGTGCAAGGGCCATGACAGCCACATCCGGCGGGGGTTTCTGCCTGATGACCGAAGGCCTGGGGCTGGCCGGCATGACGGAAACCCCTATCGTTATTGTCAATGCACAGAGGCCGGGTCCGGCAACAGGTCTTCCCACCCGCACTGCACAAGGAGACCTGCATTTTGTAATCCGGGCTTCACAGGACGAGTTCCCCAGATTCGTTTTTTCGCCGGGCACACCCTATGAAGCCTTTGAGATAACGTCCCGGGCTTTTCATCTGTCGGAGAAGTATCAGGTGCCATCAATCATTCTCATTGATCAATATCTTGCCGACTCTCTGTTTATTATGAGAAACCAATTAAACGCTCCGGCAAATATTGAACGGTTCATAGTGAAAGATGAAGATATTGAAGATCCCCGAAATTACAAACGGTTTATGATTACGCCTTCCGGGATCTCTCCACGTGCCCTGCCCTGTTCCGGTAAAGCTCTGGTGGTGGTATCAAGTGATGAACACAGTGAAGACGGGCATATGAGCGAAGCCATTGATGATAGAACCAACATGGTGGAGAAACGCAATGCAAAGGTGCCCCGTATGATCAAAGAGATGAACCCTCCCCAAAAGTACCATGATGAGGCTGAAGTACTTCTTGTGGGCTGGGGCTCCACCAAGGGGGCAATCAGGGAAGCCGTCGATCTGTTAAGACAGGAAGGAAAACATGTGGGTTGTCTGAATTTTAGGGATCTGTGGCCCCTTCCATCCGATAAAGTCAAAGCCGCTTTGCATAAGGTGAAAAGATTTTTAATGGTGGAACAAAATTCAACCGCCCAGTTTGGACAACTTATACAAGAGCAGACAGGGCTTGCCCATTCAGGAGCGATATTGAAGTATGACGGCAGACCCATTTGTCCAAACGATATTGTTGAGGACTTTAAACAGTTTGAGAGGAAGTGATATGCTGAGTATCAAGGATTATGAATCATCTTATCAAAATCATTGGTGCCCGGGATGCGGCAATTTTGGAATTCTGGCAGCAATGAAAGATGCTCTGGTTCACCTTAAAATACAGCCGGAACAAGTGCTGATCATATCGGGCATCGGTCAGGCAGCCAAAACACCCCATTTTTTAAAATGTAACATGTTTCATGCCTTGCACGGTCGTGCCCTGCCCCTTGCCACCGGCGCCAAGATGGCCAACTACAGCTTGAATATACTGGTGAATTCGGGAGACGGGGACTGTTACGGCGAGGGTGGCAACCATTTTATGCATGCCATCAGACGAAATGTGGATCTTACCCTGTTGGTCCACAACAATAAAGTCTATGGACTGACAAAGGGTCAGGCTTCGCCCACATCAGATGTGGGGATGGTCACCCCCCTGCAGCCCCATGGGGTCATTTCGGAATCATTTAACGCTATGGCCGTGGCACTTTCTCTCGGAGCCGGTTTTGTGGCGCGGGGATTTTCCGGAGATATGGCGCATCTGAGCCGGCTCATACAGGAAGGGATGAAATATAAAGGGTTTAGTCTGATAGATATCTTGCAGCCATGTGTATCTTTCAACCGGATAAACACCTACGAGTGGTATAAAAAAAGGGTGGTTGACCTGTTTGAAGAAAATTACCATCCGGACAACTTTCAAAATGCGATGAATCTTGCCAGGCAGTGGGGCGATAAGATACCCATCGGAATCCTTTATAAAGAAGAAAAAGCTGCTTTTACCGATCACATTGAGGTATTCAACCAAGGTCCTTTAATCTCACAAAAATACGACCATAAAAGACTTCAGGACTTGTTGTCAGCAGTTTAAATGCAGAGGCTGTGTTACTTGTCTAACCAGTTTAACGGGGGTGGAACAAATCGTATAATGATCTTTAGAGAAGAAAAAGACACCATGGGAACCGTGCGCGTTCCACGAAATGCATATTTTGGCGCGCAAACTCAACGGGCGGTGGAAAATTTTCCCATCAGTGATTTAAGACTCCCTTTGGCTTTTATTTATGCGCTTGCAGTGATAAAAAATTACTCGGCCCGTGTGAACTTTGAGCTCGGTCTATTAGACGCTGAAATATCAGAGGCGATCATGCAGGCGGCCCGGGAAGTCAGGGATGGAAAGTTTGACGATCAGTTTGTGGTGGATGTTTTTCAGACCGGATCGGGGACGTCCACCAACATGAACATGAATGAAGTGATTGCCTCAAGGGCCAATGAAATGATGACCGGCAAAAAAGCCGGCAAGTCACCGGTTCATCCCAACGATCATGTAAACCTTGGCCAGTCAAGCAATGACGTCATTCCTTCTGCCCTTCATATTTCCGCTTTGATATCGATCAAAGATCGTCTGATTCCGTCGCTTCAATTGCTCCACAAAACCATTTTGCAAAAAGAAAAAGAATTTGGTGAGATCAGCAAAATCGGCAGAACCCACTTGCAGGATGCGGTTCCCATGACACTCGGCCAGGAATTTTCAGGATACGCGAGGCAGGTAGAGCTTGGCATCCAAAGAGTAACAGCCGTTGAGGAAAGATTGGCAGAACTTGCTTTGGGAGGTACCGCCATCGGGACCGGTTTAAACAGCCATGCGGAATTTGCGGGCAGAGTGATTGCCCATATTGGTGAATATACAAAGCTTCCCTTTAAATCAGCCAAGAACCGTTTCGAAGCCCAGGCTGCCCGGGACGCTGCAGTAGAGACCAGCGGGGTTCTAAAAACGCTGGCGGTCAGCCTGGTGAAAATTGCCAACGATATCCGGTGGCTGGCCTCAGGGCCCAGATGCGGATTGGGGGAGATCAATATTCCTTCGCTACAACCCGGTTCTTCGATAATGCCGGGAAAAGTGAACCCGGTCATACCGGAGGCGGTGATTCAGGTGGCCGCTCAGGTTGCCGGGAACGATACCGCCATCATGATTGGCGGACAGGGAGGCCATTTTGAGTTGAATGCCATGCTGCCGGTAATCGCTTATAATCTGCTGCAGTCGATTGATCTGCTGTCTTCGGCAGCTGAAGTCTTTGCCACCAAATGCCTGAGTGGTGTATCGGCGAATCACGACAAGTGTGCCTCTAATATTGAAAAGAGCCTGGCCCTGGCAACCGGGCTGGTTCCGCACATTGGCTATGACAAAGCGGCTGCCATTGCAAAAAAAGCCCACGAAAGCGGTAAAACCATCCGTGAAATTGCAAGCAAAGAAAACATTTTGCTCGAAAGTGAGTTGGCCCGAATCTTTAATGATTGATAGGAAGAAATATACACGAAGTTGTAATTTGACTAATTGCGGAGTTTTTCAATCTCTGCTCTGTCTGCCTGGGGAATAGCCTTATCGCCCATTCGATTCTTAACAATATTAACGGGGGACTTTCGGACGGCAGCTATCTCGCTGAGATAAGATTTGAGCCAGCCCCAGCAGATAGATTTCCACGGCGGCAATGATCATCTCTGCCTGTATGGATTTAACGCAAAGGAAAGGGAGCGCGTACAAAGTACTGTACTTATCTGTTAAGAATCGAATGGGCGATAAGGCTATTCCCCAGGCAGACCGCTGGTAATCGAAAAACTATAGTTTTACATGGCTATTCATCAATATCATGATATGCGAATACTTTCTTTTTAACGGCATTTATTGTTGTTTCGATTGCTGAATCTATTGATCTACGGTGCTTTTCATTAACCGGTAGAACCCGGTCCCTAAGCCCCCCTGACCATTCTTCACTTTGCAGCATGACCCCGCCCAAACCAAGGCTTAAATCAGGCTCATCGTTTGCTCCGGATAAAGTATTCCAGGCAAGCGCCCATCCTCTGACCGTCTTTTCCACATCATACCCGCCTCCCCCGGTCGCCAGGATGGGTTTATTGAAACTCAGCAGTTCATTAATTATTTCGACATAAGCATTATTTGTCAGGCCAAGATGCACCAAAGGATCACCGGCAAGGGCATCCATTCCAAGCTCGATGACGATCACATCCGGCTTGTAGGCCTTGATCAATGGCAGCACTACCTGATAGAACACGGTCATGTAGACTTCATCAAATATACCCACAGGCAAAGGTACGTTCACATTGAAACCGAGTCCCGGGCCTTCGCCGATTTCATTTTCGAACCCTGTCCAGGGAAACAGGGTGTTGCCACTCTCGTGAAAAGAAATAACCATGACATCGTTTCTGGCGTAAAACGCATCCTGAACCCCGTCGCAGTGGTGCGCATCCACATCAAGAAACAAAACTCTTTTACCATTTTCCGTCAACCGCAGACATCCCAGCACCACGTCATTCAGATAGCAAAAACCTGATGCTTTCTCTGCTTTGGCATGATGAAATCCACCTGAAGGATTAAAGGCAACATTTGCTTCTCCGGATAGTATCAGTTCGGCACCGGTCAATGTCGCACCACAGGCCAGGGAGGCATACTTATACATGTCGCTAAAAACAGGACAGTCCGGTGTGCCCAATCCCATATCGGAGCCTGCTTTAGTAAGATTACCTGCAGCGGCCCGTTGCAACTCATCGAGGTACCTTGCCGAGTGAAAGGTTTCAAGCTCTGATCTGGTCGCTGCTTTGGGAAGGAGTTCTTTGCCCCTTAACAGACCCAATGATACCAACAGATCGCGTGTCTTGCCGGCCCGTTGTGTGCTAAATGGGCAGTCAGGCGGATAGCTCAATTTGTCAAATTCAGGTGAATGAATGAATACCGGTTTCGGTTTTTTGTCTGCCATCAAAACCCCCTTTTGTTTTGGATTAAAAGAATCACAAAACAACATTTCGCAATTTTTGCACCTTTGGTTTCTGTTGCGGTCCTTAACATCAAACATTTTAAAAAAGTTAAAAGGTGCGACTTTGAAAGCATTTTTAGTAGCAACAAAAAATATTAACTTATACTGTGAGCTTCCACGGTGAAAAAAGCAATAAATATGCCACATTATTTTTAGAGAAACAGCAACTTTGTATTATGAGACAGTTTTGTCTCACGGAGTTAATGTGATTTTAGACATACCTGGAATGGGTGTGATTATAAATTAAGTATCATCCCCCGATTAATTGTAGTTAATTCAGACAAGGCATGTGAATAATCTTCAAATGAATTGGTGTGGTGCCAGAGGATTCAAGGACCCAAGGATTCAAGGATTCGAGTGAAATTCTAAAGAGTTACAGAGAGTTGAATGGCTGGCAAAAGTCATACGAATTTTGTTTGAAGATATATCAAATAACAGCAATATTCCCAAATGAAGAAAGATACGGCCTGACTTCCCAGATAAAAAGATAAGAAGGCCAGAAGATCCGATGTATCTATTCCTTCTAGCATGGCAGAAGGATATGGAAGAAAGACAACCCTTGATTACATGAGGATGCTTTACATTTCTTATGGTTCGGTTTGTGAATTGGAAACCCAGATATTATTAACCGGAGATATAGGCTTCATTAATAAGATGAATTGGATACAGCGAGAAAAGACATAACAGAAATCGAAAGAATTTTAAAAGCGCTGATAAGATCTTTAGAAAACAAACGCTTGAATCCTTGACCCCTGGAATCCTTGGACCCTCTTCTCTAACTAATTTAGAGAAGAACCTAAATTAATAAACTCATTAGAGGTAAACTGGAGGCAGTGGGCAATTAGAACTATAATGGCTGACTTTTATGACAAGATCGGGTTTTGGCATGGAAATTGAAAATAATACAAAAAACAGCTAAACATGAAAAAGGAGTACCAAATGACAGAATTTATTTTAGCACTGGTGGCAACAGCAGCTATATTTATGCTTCTATGGATCGGCTTGTACCGGAGAAATAAAACTCAAGATAGAGCGGTTTCTTATGTCTGCTCTGACTGTGATGAAATGAATTGCGTCTGTCACAAGGTCGATGATACAACACCATAGCCCGGAGTCTCTTGAAATAACTGCGGTTGTGTGACATATCTAAGATATCCGGATACGTCTTTAAAGAAAGGAAACAACAATGGAAAACAAAAATGAAGTTGACGCATTATGCCCGGAGTGCGGTCATGCCTTTAAGTCACATATGGACAGGGTCATAAAAGGCGAAAAGGGTAACAGAAAACAAGAAAAGATAGAATGCCCGGTATGTGGATGCGGAGAGTGCCGGGTGGGCAAATAGTTTTCATGGAGCCAATTTTCAGAGCCACCCGGTCATTTCAGCGCCATTTTTTAACTCTAGACTCTGCTAAATTGATAATTGCGGTCGGATTGCTGACCTGGCTTATGGTTAAGGGTTCCGGAAATCTCAGTTACAACTGGCATTGGTACCGGATACCCGGATACCTTTTCACTTTTGCCGATGGCAGATTTGTAACCGGACCTTTGCTCAACGGCTTAAAAGTCACCTTTCAAATTACTATTATCAGCCTGTTTCTTTCCTCGCTGTTTGGTTTGACAACGGCCATTTTTAGATTGTCGGATTCTTTGATCGCACGGATACTGGCGCGTGGGTATCTGGAGCTGATCAGAAATACGCCCCTGCTGGTGCAGCTTTTTTTCATTTATTTCGTCATTTCACCCGTATTTGGAATCAGTCGATTTGCTTCTGCAGTTCTAACCTTAAGTCTTTTCGAAGGGGCATATGCATCGGAAATTTTTAGAGCAGGAATTGTCTCAATCCATCGGGGACAGTGGGAGGCCGCTTACAGCATCGGCTTGAATAATTATCACACGTATCGGCACGTCATTCTTCCCCAGGCAATCCGACGGATGATGCCGCCACTAGCCGGTCAGGCCATATCGCTTGTTAAAGATTCCGCCCTGGTCAGTACCATTGCCATTTACGACTTAACCATGAAGGGACAGGAGATTATTGCAGAGACCTATCTGGTTTTTGAAATATGGTTCACCATTGCGGCGATTTATCTTATGATTACAGCGACTTTATCTGTGGGAGTGAATATTTTAGAGAAGCGCTTTGCCATTGAAATGTAAACAAAGGGTTTAAAAAACGGTAACCGTTAACGGTTCAGAGGTTCAAAGTTCAAGGTTGAACTGTTTTAGAGAGGGGTATGACATATGCTTCCGTGAAAGAAAGTTTTGATTCTGAATCCAATGTGCAGTGAATTAGATTCTTACGATATGATCCTGCCTGTCCCTGCAAGGCATGTGCGGGCAACAACCGAGCTTGCACTGAGTTTAAAAACAAAAAGACAAAGAAAATCGCAAACCAATTAACCTATGAACCGTGAACCCTGAACGCTTGCAAAAGGAGGTTATAATGAAGACATTTTCTTTCATGATCAATGCTCTGATAATAGCTGCAGTGGTAATGGTTTTTTCTGCTTGCGGAGATAATACCGGTTCCATTGAAAAGGCGGCAGAAAGTACGATCGAGCAGGTCCAGAAACGAGGTATTCTTCGAGTCGGCATGTCGACTTTTGTACCATGGGCCATGAAAGACAAAACCGGGAAACTCATCGGCTTTGAGATTGACGTGGCCACCCGCCTGGCTGAGGATATGGGAGTTAAGGTTGAATTTGTGCCCACCAAATGGTCCGGCATTATCCCGGCACTGTCCACGGGCAAATTTGATGTCATTATAGGAGGTATGGGAATACTTCCCAGCCGCAACCTGAAAGTCAATTTTTCCGTTCCCTATGATTACACCGGCATGTCCATGGTGGCCCATAAACAGGTTGCCGCTGGATTCCAAGGTCTTAACGATTTTAACCGAACTGATGTGATGATTGCCGCCAGGCTCGGCTCAACTGCCGTAACCGCATCTAAAAAATATCTGCCCAAAGCGCAACTTCGCCTTTTTGACGATGAGTCGCAGGCATATCAAGAGCTGCTCAACGGCAGGGTTCATGCCGTGGTTGGCTCAGCCCCCACACCCGCTTTTCAGGCACTCAAGTATCCTGAAAAGCTGTTTCTGCCCCTTGATAAAACCTTTACCAAAGAACCCATCGGATTTGCAGTAAGGAAGGGGGATTTTGATACCCTCAATTACTTCAATAACTGGATTGGCTATGTCGGGGCTGAAGGCTGGCTTGATGAGCGGAAGAATTACTGGTTCAGGACCAAAGACTGGGAAAAGATGATTAAATAGATTGCCTGGAAAACGAAAAAATAGAATAACTGCCCTGGATATTTTGGTGTCTTTGGCTCTGACATCGATCTTTGTGTGGATCGTTTACCGGGTCAATGTAGAAGTTCATTATAAATGGAACTGGGGTGTGATACCCCAGTACCTTATTCGATTCGACGCCGAAAAATCCGGTTGGGTATGGGGATTGATTATGCAAGGGGTGTTCACCACCCTGCGCCTGAGTATCTGGGCAACCATACTGGCCATGGTTTTCGGTACAATAATGGGCCTTTTCCGTGTCAGTCATGGCCTTTTTAACCGTTTGGTCAGCTGGAGCTATGTAGAACTGATACGCAATATCCCCATCCTGGTCTGGCTGTTTATTTTCTATTTTTTTATCAGCGATCAAATAATGCCGATCTTGGCTTTGGATGAACGGGTCCTATCAAAAGGAGAAAATATCAGGAATCTGGTGGCATTTCTGTTTGCCTCTCCGACACGCCTTCCGGCATTTCTTTCAGGTCTTTTGGCTCTGGCTATTTATGAGGGGGCCTATATCACCGAAATAATCAGGGCCGGTATCCAATCCATTGAAAAGGGGCAATGGGAAGCATCATCCGCCCTTGGATTTTCCCGGTGGCAACAGATGCGTTACGTTATTTTTCCCCAGGCCTTGCATCGGGTTCTGCCTCCGCTTGCCGGGCAGTTTATCTCCACCATCAAAGATTCCGCCATTGTTTCGGTCATATCTATCCAGGAACTCACTTTTCAAGGTATGGAGCTTATGTCGGCTACTTTTTTAACCTTTGAAGTGTGGATCACCATTATGGTACTGTATCTTCTGCTTTGTCTCACCTGTTCGTTACTGGTGGAGCGTCTTGACATATTCATGAAAAAAGGACAGTTGCAGTTCTAATGATGAGAGCGATTTTTTAGTGAATAAATTCTTTACCATTACGTATAATGATTTATTTTCACCGCCCGCTTCGCTCAAGACGCAGGGCACGCAGAGTTAGAAACTTTTTCCTTTGCCGTTGAGAGGACGGCAAAAGAAAACCAATCAGCGTTTATATCGTTACAACTATATGTTTTTATATAAAATTGTTTTTTCTAATAGGTATGAATTTTTTATTGCTTTCCGCCCTCTCAGCGGAAAGCAATAAAAAAATGGTTCTTTGCGTGCTCTGCGGCTCTGCGGTGAAAAATAATTGGTGAATAAAATATGAGTACAGCTCTGCGAATCATACTGTTGGGATTAATGTCGGCGGCATTATTATTCGGATTCCTCCATCTTTTTGTTCCGGGGGCAACCCAGTATAATTTTGAGAGGCTGCATATTTTTCTTTTCAATCTGTGCAGCGGCGGTACTGTATTGATTTATTTCAGTGAATCGAAACCAATGCTGTCCACCAAAGGTCGTCTCTTTCTCATTCTGGCCGTTGCCTATGCTATTTTTGCCTTTGCAAAACTCTATCTTGCTGCAGTCATCATTGCTTTTTCCCTGGCTGTGATTGTGGATTCAGTCAGGGTCAAAAAATTTTCCCTGTTTCCGATAAATTTTTTTAAACAGGATGCGCCGGTCTCCCAAAAATTCCACCAGGCATCCCTCCTCTGTCTTTCTATGGGACTTGTTATTTCCGCCCTTGTCATCCTCAACAACGAATATTTTAAGATTATTTCCTTTCCAAAGCTAAAACTGGATACCTTTTTTTTGGGATTTTCCTTTCCGATTTCATTGATCACCCTGGCTGTGATGTTTTCCTTTATGAAAGGAGATTTTTCCAAGAGTATCTTGCGCCTGAAAAATGTGGGTTTCTGGATCGTAAACCTGGGTGTGATTATCTTTTTTCTTTTTATTCTGTATGAGAAATTCGTCCCCCAGTTGATGGTCACCACCATCCTTTTTCTTTCCGTTGTACTCATTTACTATCTGTATACCAAATTGGGAGTTCGGGTTCAGCAAAAGAATTTTTTAACGTCCGGAATGTTTTTCCTGTGGTACACGGCGGTTACCGGAATTGTTTATATCATCCTGGCGTCGTCTTCGGCATACACCCCGGAAAATGCAAAACTGCTCATGCGCATGCATTCTTTTGCTGCATTATATGGCTGGAATTTAAGCGGCCTTGCGGTGATATGCAGAAAGGATGACTTTCCTATTCGGCTTCATTCCAAGACCATCATTGTGGTCCACTGGATCACAGTCATCTTTTTTGCCCCTTTGGGTACCTACTACTGGCCTTTTACCGCCTGTACCATCATTTGCTATGTATTTATACTGTACATGATGCTTTTCAGTAAAGCGATGCCAAAAAGTATAATCTAAAGTTCAGCTAAAACTTTAAATATGTTTAACAAACAGATCAGTATGCATCATATTATTAAGGAAACAGTTTTATGTTGGGATTTAAAATTAAAAAAATTGCGCAAGGATCTTCATATTGCCGGAAGTCCGGAAAGATGCGAGTTTCGTATCGTCATTGAAGATCAGGATGACAGGTTGTTTGTCTGCGAAAAAATTTCTCCTGCCGCTTACGAACATAAAGTGCGGATCATAAACACACTTGAATTTCTGGCAAGTCATAATATTGGTTGTATCCAACCCTATATCCGCAATACAAAAAGTGAATATATTACACGCAACGATCATGGCTTGTGGCAACTGACCCGGTTTGTTGACGGTGTCCCGCTTCAAAGGCCGCAATACGTATTCCAGCGCTGGCGGGCTAAAGTTTTAGCCAGTTTTTTAATCGATTTAGCTAAAAAATCTCCCGGGGTCGATCACCTTTTCCCCATACAATCTTTTTCCATAAAAGATTATATCTATGAATTAATGGATACCATCGGCATCCATGAACCTGAACTCAAAAAATCAATCAATCCAACGATCCGTTTTCTGGAAAAACAATTTATGGGCATCCATGACACCTTTCCCCAGGGATTTTGCCATGGCGATTATCATCCTTTAAACGTTATTTGGTCGGACAGCGGGATCAATGCTGTCATCGATTGGGAATTTTGCGGGTATAAACCTGAAATATACGATGTGGCCAATCTGGTTGGCTGCATCGGTATGGAAGACCCCCAAAGCCTTGTCGGAGACCTGATTGCCGAATTGATCCAAAGCCTGAGACAGGCCAAGTTGTTTTCTGATTTAAGCTGGCGGTACCTTGTGGAATTTATGGTGGCTTTGCGCTTTGCCTGGTTGTCGGAATGGCTTCGCAAGTCGGATCAGGAGATGATCGAACTGGAACAGGTTTATATGCGGTTGTTGATCGATAATAAAAAAAAATTGATGCAATTCTGGGGCTTGAAACACTAGTAATCATCTGTGTCACCGAAAACTTTTCTGTTTCGGCAGGCGCTATCGATCCACCGTCCGCCGCTTTCAAGACTGACCAAAGCCCATTTCGCTACAACATGTATGTGCCGACTTATTGCTTGACATACAAGCACTGTTTTTCCATACTCAGGCTGGTCAAAAGCAAGTTCTTACCCTTGCGGTGGTGGGGTGAAAAATGAAACCATTCATTGAAGGCAATGTTTTAGAGGAGTTGTTAACCCTCCTAAAACTGGAAAAGATCGAGGAGAATATTTTTCGCGGCCAAAGTCAGGATTTGGGATTTGGCGGTTTGTTTGGGGGCCAGGTTTTGGGCCAGGCCTTGTCGGCCTCCTATCAAACCGTACCTTCCGATCGGAAGGCCCACAGTCTGTATGCCTATTTTCTCAGAATGGGCAATGCCGCCAAGCCGATTGTTTATGAAGTCGACTGTATCCGCGACGGCCAGAGTTTTACCACCCGCCGGGTGGTGGCCATCCAAAAAGGCCGGGCCATTTTCAATATGTCAGCATCCTTTCAGCTTGATGAATCCGGTTTTGAACATCAGGACGATGCGCCGGAAATGCCCGGACCGGACGGTATTCCCTCGGAAATGGAACTGGCCGGGATGGTTGCGGATAAATTACCGGATGAGATTCGGGAAAAAATATTATGTCCCAAACCGATTGAAATCCGGCCGATCAACCCGATCAACCCCTTTGCCCCGGAAAAACGAGAACCTTTGCGCTACGCCTGGTTTAAAACCATCGATCAACTTCCCGATGATCCGGCAATTCATCAATATTTACTGGCCTATGCCTCTGATTTCGGCCTGGTGGTTACCTCACTTTATCCCCACGGCCACAGTTTCTGGGAACCGGGAATGAAGATTGCCAGCCTCGATCATGCCATGTGGTTTCATCGGGATTTTCGTATGGATGACTGGATGTTGTATGCCATGAAAAGCCCCAGCGCCGGCAAAGCCCGGGGTTTTAGCAGCGGTAAGATATATACCCGCCAGGGAAAATTAGTGGCCTCGGTAAGCCAGGAAGGTCTGATTCGTTACCGCGGCCGGAAAAAATAGACTATTTTGTATAAACAGAGCGGTGGAAAAAAAGATGAGAGAATGGGAGCAATTCCCCGGGATTCCATCTGCAAACCACCGCCCGATAAAAGCGTTCGGCACACGATATCTGCATGGCACAAATTCACACAGACCCGAATAACCCATCCAAACAAATCGTCAACCTCCGGATAAGCGAGTCTGGCTTGGACTTTCAAAGCGTTAAACAGCGGGCCAAGGAGAAAGCCAGAGAATACTGTCCGGATCCGATGCTGCTGTCCTGGTACCATCGAACAAGCGGAGAGTTTTACCCCAAGCTTCAATGCGATTTCGGCGACAAACACGCATGGAGGGTGTTTGCCGAGTCCCGCGGCGCCAATCTGACGGTGGATGTAAATGATGGTGAGTTTATATTTCTTTTTTTAAAGCTTTGATACCATCAACATCGGCAATGGATAGTAAATGATTCGCAGCGTCTCCAAGTTTTATCGTCATTTGCAAAAATATGTTCCGTTAAGGAGGGGTGATAAAATTAACTCCCTGCAAATGTTAAAAGTGATCGGGGACGGTCTTGACACAGCTTGACAATCACAAAAATAAAAGCCAGATTAATCATATGTAACTTAATAATAGAAAAAACAGATTTTGTTACGTTTTACTGCATGATATCGCAAATCATAGGTGTTTAAAAAAACTCTTGATTTGAATATCTCTTTAAATTATTGAGTATAACAGTTCTATTCCAATCTCCTATTGCATAGGTTTATACTTACATTCCTTTTCTGCTTGTAAATCATACTGGTCTGAATTTCCAAGCTCATTTTTGTATTACAAATCGCTGATATTCCATCCGCCACTCAGCACCCTTGCTTCAATTTCATAATCATAAGGAGGTGTTTTATGCCTGCCCATGATGCCAAGCGTAAGCTGCGTGCTATTCTCAGTGCCGATGTAAAAGGCTACAGCCTGCTTATGGCTGATAACGAGCTGGCAACGATTGCCACCCTAAAGTCCTACCGGAAAAAAATGACATTCCTGATCCAGCAGCACCGGGGACGCGTGGTCGATTCTCCGGGTGACAACATACTTGCTGAATTTGCCAGTGCGGTGGATGCAGTCAGTTGTGCGGTAAAAATCCAGGAGGAACTCAAGGAAAGGAATGCTGACCTCCCCGAAGATCGAAAAATGCAATTTCGAATCGGTATCAATATCGGTGACGTCATTCAAGATGAAAATCGTATTTACGGCGACGGGGTGAATGTGGCCGCAAGGATCGAGGGGCTGGCTGAGCCGGGTGGTATTTGCATATCTCGGGGCGTTTGTGATCATGTTAAAAAAAAGCTGAAATTAGGTTTTGAATACCTCGGTGAGCATTCGGTAAAAAACATTGATGAGCCTGTGCGTGTCTATAAGGTACTGATGGAACCTGAACACGCTGGAGCGATGATCGGAGAGGAGAGGCCGAGACCAAAACAATTGCGCTTTGCGTCCGTAGTCTCAGCGGTTGTGCTAATTGCTGTGGCTTTCGCTGTTTGGCACTTCAATTTTCGATTGCCACCGATTGAGCCTGCTTCTGTAGAAAAGATGGCGTTTCCATTACCTTATAAACCATCCATTGCCGTGCTGGCCTTTGAAAACATGAGTGAAGATCCCCAACAGGAGTATTTAAGTGATGGAATTTCTGAAGAGATCATCACCACGCTTTCCAAGACGGATCAACTTTTTGTGATCGCCCGAAACTCAACCTTTACTTACAAGGGCAAGCCGGTCAATGTTAAGCAAGTCGCAGAGGAACTGGGCGTGCGCTATGTACTCGAAGGCAGTGTGCGAAAATCTGAAGATCGGGTGAGGATTACCGCACAGTTGATCGATGCCATTTCGGGTCATCACCTGTGGGCAGAACGTTACGACCGTGATCTGAAAGATATCTTTGCAGTGCAAGATGAGATTACCATGAAGATAGTGACCGCCCTGCAAATAAAACTTACAGAGGGCGAGCAAATCCGTATTTGGAGCAAGAAATATAAAAACCTGGATATTCTTTTAAAAGCTATGGAGGTATTATCTCTTTGGCGAAGAGGCACAAAAGAAAGTCTTATAAGGTATGGCCAGATAGGACAGGAAATCGTTGATATGGCACCTGAATCTCCGGTGGGTTATAGAGTCTTAAGTTGGTATAATTGGGGATTATTTGCTCATGGCATTTCACCTCGAGAGTCTATTGCAAAGTCATTTAAACTTGTGCAAAAGGCCCTTGCTTTAGATGAATCTGATGCCCACTCCCATGGCTTATTGAGCAGTGTCTATTTGATGATGAGGCAACATGAAAAGTCGATTGCCGAAGGGAAGAAATCTGTAAAACTTGAGCCAAATGGGGCGATGATGCATGGGCTTTTGGGTATGACGCTAAGCTTTGCCGGCAGGCCGGATGAAGCCATTGGGTATCTTAACAAAGGGATTCGTCTCGATCCTTTTCCTGAATATTGGTACTTTTTACATTTAAGCCGCTGCTATATCCTGAAAGGACAGTATGAGGATGCACTAATCGCAACTAAGAAAGCGATTCATCGAGCTCCCAACCACATATATAACCATATGCTCTTGGCTGTTACTTATGCTTTATTAGATCGGCAAGAGGAGGCGGGTGCTGCAGTTAAAAAAGCATTAGAGATAGATCACAGTTTTTCTGTGGAGCGTGTTTCAAAAACAGCGCCGTTTAAAAATAAAGCCGACCTTAAACTCATTATCGACGCCATGCGCAAGGCTGGATTTCCTGAGTGAGCTTGGCTAATCTGAAATTTCATATATTTATCATAAAAAGCAACTGTCTTGGACTCTTGTTTTGTACAGATAGCTCCAACCTGTCACGAGATTTCCGAAACTTGTGGCCTCTGCTAGGCTTAGGAATGGCGGGCTTTCTCAAATTTTGAGAGATAAATGCTTTTATAGCGGCTGTCAAAAAAATGTTCCGTTATCTAAACGGTTTTTCTACAGCCACATATATCGAAAGTCTATATTTCGGAATATATTTATGAAAAGCAGTATAAAACGGTAAAATATAAATTCCGGCATAAAAATTGTATGTAGTATTTGATGTTCACCTGACAATAAATTTTAAACCGAACATCCCCACACCCGTTCCTGACCCTTCAAAAGGAGAATAACTATGGCTATAAATCCGGTAATATTTGTACATGGCATACAGGGCTCATGGCTCAAAGATGAATTTCCTGTTGATTATAATGACGCAGTACTCTGGACCGGGATAGTTAAGAAAAAATTTGATGCCCTGCACCTTCATCCATTGGATGATACCGTTGATGCACAGGTAAAACGATTGGTGATGCCCCATCAGGCGATACCGCTTATATATGAAAGTATGGTCGATGAAATCCGTGACGAGATGGATGAACAGCCGTATGCTTATGTTTTTACCTACGATTGGAGAAAGGATAATCGCCTTGCTGCTGGTGCGCTATCTGAATTCATCGAACGGGTCCTGCATATCACAGGGGTTCACGAAAAAGCAGCCAAGCGAACCCCGCCTCGACAGGTGGTCCTGATCGGCCACAGCATGGGGGGACTGGTAATCAAGTGGTGTGCGACCAAAATGATTTCACCACGAAAGATTGCCAAAATCATCACCCTGGCAACGCCGTTTAGAGGGAGCCTTAAGGCTGTTGAAGCCCTGCTTCCCGGGGCACGCAATCTGTTCGGAATCGAACAAAAAAAATCCATGCGCCATGCAGCACGCACCATGATCGGGTTATATCAGCTATTGCCGAACTGGCCGAAAGCCGTCGTTAACCGCTCAACCGGCGAACCATTGGATATATTTAATGTCTCATCCTGGCAAAAGAGTCTGGTACAAGAACTTGAAAAAAAATACTCCCCGGATTTCTTTTCCAGAAAACTGGCCGATGCGCAGGCCTTTTCTCGCGTGATGGTGGCGCCCTGGCCGAAAGAATGGGTGAAAAAGGTTTATTATGCCTATGGTGTGGGTAGTGAAACCTGGAAGCAGGTAAAAGTCGATACCGGACATGATAACTTCTTTATGTTTAACAAAGTAATACAGGACGATCAGGGTGACGGCACGGTGCACAGCCTTTCCAGCATTCGGGAAGAGATACCAAAAGGTCCCCGAACACACATTGATCAAAAACAAAAAATCAAGGATATGCTTGCCGGGCAACATGCCAATATGCCGAATCATTCTGCTTTACAGGACTGGGCACTGGGTGTTCTTCGCGTTAATCCCCATGCGAAAAAGACATTTGAATCTCCATATTAATGTCCTGAAACGATCGGCACAGCCCCTTTCAAATCAGATGTTTGATCCCGGCGGATGATTGGATATCAATTATTGCTTAATAATCAGAAAAAAGAAGGTCAGCGAACACCTATCTCTCTGGAAAAATTTCAAATCAACAAACTGACTCAGGAACTATACCAAATTATCAACCTGTGAAATTAAATGGCACTCAGGACTCGAACAATGCGGAACTATGGGTTACAACATTGTCTATCTCAAGATACCATAGGCGACGTGGATGTAAAATTTGGATTAAACTTATATTTAATATGATATTAAGATGTTATATTTATTCTTTTTACTTTACATAAGCTCTATAGAGTATCTTGGAACCCCCTCAAAATAGAAACTTATAATTTGATGGGCCGCAACCCTAAATAGTCGTGCCATAATTGGCTTGCCTATCATTACTGGTCAAATAAGTCATAAATGGACTTGACCCCTTTTGCTTATGACGGCCACACTTTGAAGCAAGCATTGAGACAAGTAAAACGAGTAGTTTTAGAGCCTGAACACGTGTTTGTGGACATGGGTTATCGTGGTCATAACTACAAAGGAGACACACAAGTCCATGTTGACAAACGCCGAAGAGGAAGAACCGCCAAAAGCTTATGGCGGTGGATGAAGCGTCGTGCAGCCATAGAACCCGGGATCGGTCACTTGAAGCGAGAACATCGAATGGATCGCAATCGTCTCAAGGGAATTGAGGGAGACCGGATCAATGCGATTATGAGTGCAGCTGGTATGAATTTTTTAAAGCTGCTCAAGTGGGCAGCTGACTTTTTACGCCAAATTTTACTTTGGCTTCTATTTTGTCAAAGAGCAAGTATTTGCCAAATCTCTGGCAAATTATGAGTTTTTCAGGATCGACTCCTCTAATATCATAACTTGAACAACAGGATCACTCGTTTTAACATAGTTTTCACTACCATATTGAATTATTTAGCAATTCTTGATATTTCGTCGCAATTTCTAAAAATCTACCGTATGACCCAGAAAAAAGGCTTGCTTTTATAGGTAGCCAATCATTTTTAAACCTTTCAGCTTCTTGAAGGATCTCTACGTAAGTATTTCCAGCTCTGCTTCTATTCCGATATTTCCATCCGAATCTACCTATCGGAGCCCATACGCTACCTTCTGGTTTGTATGTTAAATCAGCATACACGAGCGCCAAGAAAACCTCAAATCGATCAAAATACCGCTCATAGTCATTACCCAAAAACAATAAATCATCTAAGTCTGGCTGAAGTAATTTGAATAAGTATTCACTGCGAGGGACATAATGCTTTTTATGACCAGGCAGCCGTTTAAATGCGTCATGCAATTCAGCGGCGGCATCACCAATCGGAATTGATATAGGTATAACCTCATAAATATTTTTAGGAGATCTGACTTTCACGGTGAGAATATTTGAAAGTGCATTATAGTTATCATTTGCTATTGATGCTATACCAGCAGAATACAAAAGCAAAAAAAGTGGGTACCAGCGCAGTCTTAAATAAACAATAAGACCACTTTCTGGTCCAAGGTTATCTGAAATCCTTGCCAAGATCTTATTCAATAATTGATAATGTTCACTACCTCCCCAAAAAGCAACACATATTATTATTGATTGAATTTCCTTCATTACTTCTTCATAAACTTTCAATCGTCTCGAAAATTCGTCATCATTAAAACCTTCACCTTGTATTGAAAACTTTTCATCAGCTAATAGGGATATAACTTCGCGAAGTTTTTGACTCACAAGATCGTGTAAACGGATTTTATATTTTGCATCTGAAAGGTATTGCTTTGTAATATCAATAAGATCTATGTTTCCTGATTGGCTGGTTTCAGGTAAAGAAGAGGGGACTGAAATCAATATATCTTTATCAATTTCATTTTCATTAGTTAGATCCGATAGAATAGGGGCAGTAAAAATAAAATCACCATCTCCATCAAAAAATCCATAGTGTGGTGTCTGCTGTGAATAAGGGTCTTTTGCAACCCTTTCATATACGTACGACATTACACCATTAGCTGTAATAGAGCCATCATCAGAAGCGGCCTTTCCCTCAAGGCCTTCTATTAAATGCCCTGTAAAAACTGAATGATTAGGAATAGGGCCACCAGAATCAGAGACAACTTCATTGGCCTTCCCAGCTGTTAAGACTTGCCTAGCATATCTTTTCAACATATCTTTCAAAAATCTCATACTTCCTGGAGCTAATGTTCTTGTAATAGCTAACCCACCATAACAAGCATCCATTATAAAAAGTATGTGTTTTGCCGGAATTAACTCGGCGTTTCTCGTTAAATCATCCCATCGGATTAATGATGACAGATCACTAATATTGCCGTCATTTGGTACTAAAAAACCTACTTCACCTCGCTTACCAGTATGCGTATATCCATGCCCAGCAAAAAATATCAAAATTCTATCATTACTTTCGATGTCCTTATTAACAAAAGTCATATAATGGGCCATAATTTCAGATCGAGAGGCTTTTTTATCTGTAAGGATTTTCAAATTTGATTCATCGAAACCAAATTTCTTTTTTAAAATCTCGGCGACAGCTTTAGCATCGTTGATCGCATATTCTAAAGGTGGAGCAAATATATATTGATTGATACCAATTATCAAAGCTCTACTATTTGAATATAGCGTTGTGTAAATTGGATCTTCCATTAAATGTCCTTCAATTTCATATTTTTATACCGAACGAATAGCTGTGCGGGGAGGAGACCGAGTCCGACACCAGCTGTATGTTATACATTTTAGTCTAGAAAAATACTTCCAGCCCCAAGTGATAGCTTTCTTAATTCTTCTTGCCGTTTTTTCTGAGGCATGCTGAAAGCCTCAACATCGTTTCTGACAAGAATATTTTGGAAAATATCTGTATTCATCTCTTTTGAGAATAAACAGTTTTCCAATAGTTTTCTGTTTTTTAAGCTGATATCTGCCCCGTGGACTATTTTGCTTCTATATCCATATAACTCTTTGACTTTTTTGAACAACTCGTCTCTCTCTTCAGGTGTCCTCCCTGACTTGAGGTACCAAGAGACCGAGGCGGCGATCTGAAAACCTATTTCAGTATTGGAGAGGCTAAACAGCGATTCAAGGAATATTGTATTATTTACCAGCCTGGAGGGGATGTGGCGATTTTGGAAGCCGATTGCTGCGAATTCTATTGCTCGTATTAATACGTTTTTTGAGGACTCTTTGATGTGTTTTTGGGCAATAGTTGATAGCCCTTTCTGTAACGCAATTAATCCACTATGCTGTATTCCATCATCAAGCGGATATAAATAGCGTTTACCAACTCGATAAGTATTTATAAGTGTATTACCATAACCCTTAATTTCATCATTCTCTACGTCAAACCAGTAAGGAATATCAATTGGCACCCCAGTTGCCAATCTTATTGACATAGCAATAAATACTCCAAAATCATAAAGTTTAGATCTACTTAGTGTCTGAACGACAATTGAAAACTGTTTGAATTTACGATGTAAAATCGCATAGAAGTAAAACGAAGATTTTCCAGAAAATGCATAATTTACTTGCATTGGCAACTCGTTAAAGG
>JAXHVO010000057.1 GCA_034189135.1 Thermodesulfobacteriota bacterium
CCCACGTTAAACTGCAGCCCATCGACTTTTCTACCAAGGGGGTATTTGTCTGCGGCCTGGCCCATTCGCCCAAACCGGTGGACGAGGCCATCGCTCAAGGCCTGGGCGCGGCGTCTAGGGCAGGTACATTTTTAGCCCAGGAGAAAGTTCAGGGCAATGCAGTCGTTTCCCGGATAGATCAACAGGTGTGCTGGGGTTGTGGCAAGTGTGTGGAGAACTGCGCCTATCATGCCATTGAGCTGATACAGCTTGAAGGGAATAAAAGAGTCTCTCAGGTTCAAGAGGCCCTGTGCACCGGATGTGGAGCTTGTGCCGTAATCTGCCCCACAGGTGCGGCCTCTATTTTTCATTTCAATGACCAGGAAGTGCTTACCATGGTGGATGCAATGCTGGGATAATAAGTAAGGGGATACAAGGCATAAGTCACGAACACAGAAGAAAAAGGCAAACAATCCACCATCAAAGGATGTGGTTTTAAAATTTAGTAAAACAGACTCAAACGAGGAAATATTACCTAATGGGAGAAGAATTCAAACCAAAAATAGCTGTATTTGCCTGTAACTGGTGCGCGTATTCGGCCGCCGATCTGGCTGGTGTCAGTCGGTTGCAATATCCATCGAATCTTCGAATAATTCGGGTTATGTGCTCCGGGCGGGTGAATCCGAATTTTATCCTTGAGGCCCTTCAAAAGGGTGCCGACGGTGTGCTGGTGGCCGGGTGACACATCGGTGACTGCCATTACCTGGATGGTAATGTAAAGGCTGAAAAAATGTTTAACATGACACGTAAACTGGCAAAAATTCTTGGTATTGACCTGGAAAGGCTGCGTCTGGAATGGATTTCTTCGGCGGAAGGTACCCGTTTTGCCGAGGTTGCCAGAGATTTTACCGAAAAGATCAAATCCCTGGGACCGTCTAAACTCAAACAAGCGGCCTGATTCCGGCCGGATGCACAGAGGCATTTAAATGACTGCAATAGCTGAACTGATTGAAACCACCAAAACATACTACTGTCTGGATTGCGGGGTATGTACTTCGAGCTGCCCTGTCTCAAAAGTTTTTCCTGATTTTTCACCCAGGCAGATTATCGAAAGATCCCTTTATGAACTGGAGGAGCCTTCCGACGATACCATCTGGAGTTGCCTGACCTGCGCGCAGTGCAGTGTGCGCTGCCCTGCAAACATCAATTTCCCTGAATTTATTCGCCTTATCCGCGGTGAGGCCATTGCTCAGGGCTTTGAAGGCCAGGTTACCCACAACGGGATGCTTCAAACGATTTCGGCCATACAAACCCAAAATGTGCGACAAAACCGTAAGTTCTGGATAGAAGATGGAAAAATCAGTGAAACCGGCGATATTTTCTTTTTTGTGGGATGCCGGCCGTTTTTTGACGTCATCTTTCAGGATGTGGATGCCGGTTCAATTAAAGGGGCACAGAATATTTTAAAAATTTTGAACACCTGTGGCGTAGAGCCGGTAGTGAACAATGATGAAAGATGCTGCGGTCATGATGCCCTGTGGAACGGGAACGAGGAAAAATTCAAGCAGTTGGCTCAATTAAACATCGATGTCATCCGGGCTTCCGGAGCAAAAAAAGTGGTTTTCAGTTGCCCTGAAGGGTATGATACCTTTAAAAATATTTATCCCAGATATTTTGGTGAACTTGGTTTTGAGCCGATTCATATCCTCGATTTATTAGTAGAGAAGATAGATGAGGGAACGCTTAAACTCAAAGAATCCAAAGGGACCGTGACTTACCATGACCCGTGCCGGCTGGGAAGACTTGCGGGAATCTATGATGCTCCACGCAAACTTATCGAGGCTATCCCCGGCCTGGAGCTTAAGGAGATGCCACGGTCCAGGGAAAACGGTGTGTGTTGCGGAACGACCGGATGGAAAAATTGCACCAGCAATTCCGCGCAGATCCGAATGGAACGTCTTACCGAAGCGAATGACACCGGGGCTGACAGACTGGTGACCGCATGTCCCAAATGCCAGATTCATTTTCGGTGCACCAAGTCGGCCTTTGACCTTAAGATGGAAATTACAGATTTATATGATCTTGTAGCCGATCAATTAGAATAAGACCAGTGGAGGAAACATACTGTGAATAAGGATATACTTGTTATTGGCGGAGGAATTGCCGGAATGCAATCATCGCTGGACCTTGCCGATATGGGTGTCAAAGTTCACCTGGTGGAAAAACTGCCCAGCATCGGTGGAAAGATGGCTCAGCTGGATAAGACCTTTCCTACCAATGACTGTGCCATCTGAATTCTTTCGCCCAAGATGCTGGATGTCGGTCGACATCCCAATATTTCGCTTCTGGCCTACAGTGAGGTTGAGAAAGTAGAGGGCCATGAAGGAGACTTTACGGTTACGGTTCGGCGGAAAAGACGCTATGTGGACGAAGCCAAATGCACCGGGTGTGGTGCCTGTGCAGAAAAATGCCCCACACCCGTTCCTGATGCATTTAACGCGGGTCTGGGAAACCGTAAGGCGATTTACAGCTATTTTGCCCAGGGTATCCCATCCACCCACACCATTGATGCTGATTACTGTCGCCAGTTAAACGGAAAAAAATGCGGTATTTGCCAAAAGACCTGCCAGGCCGATGCCATTGATTTTGATCAGGAAGACAAAATCGTGGAACTGAACGTGGCCGGCATTATCATTGCGGCAGGTTACGATGTGTTCGATCCGTCGCAAATCCCCGAATACCGGTATAAAGAACTGCCCAATGTGGTCACCGCACTTGAGTTTGAAAGACTCCTCAGCGCCAGTGGCCCCACCGGCGGCCATCTCGATCGTCCATCGGATCGCGCGGTTGAAGCCGAAATCGAAGCGTTGGAAAAAAAGGCCGGGAAAGCCACACGGATGCTTGAAATATCCGAAAAGAAATTCGAAGAAACCTCAAAGCAGTTTTATGAAAAATATCAGCAAGGCGAGTATCAAGACGACAAGGATCGTCAAAAGTGGGCCAAGAAGTATGAGGATTATTTGGCCATTATGGGACCTCTGGATGATCTGAAAAAGAAGGCCGAGACTTTCTCAGTGGCCAAACGTCTGGCATTTATCCAGTGCGTCGGTTCACGCGATTTCAGGTTTTATCCGTTCTGTTCGGGATACTGCTGCATGCACTCCATCAAGGAAGCGATTATTGCCCATGAACATGAGAACGAGACCACCTCAGTCATATTCGGTATGGATATACGTGCCATTGGTAAAGGGTTTGAAGAATACAAGATACGAGGGGGTAATCACTCAAACATTACTTACATGCGCGGACGGGTTGGGGAAATTTCGCAGGGGTCCAACCATAACCCGGTGGTCACTTATGAAGACACACATGAGAGGGTGGTAAAAAGCCAGGAATTCGACATGGTCATCCTGGCCACTGCCTGTGCACCGACCAGCGGAGTGGTTAAGCTGGCAAAGATCCTGGGCGTTGAACTGGATGCATACAACTTTATAAAGACCAGTCCCTTTTCTCCGGTTGACACCAGCGTGCCGGGTATATTTGCCTGTGGCTGCGTGGGCGCACCCATGGATGTGCCTGAATCAGTGGCCCAGGCATCCAGCGCTGCTGAACGGGCAGCCGAAATTGCTATTCAACTGCAGCCAAGAAAGGAGAAAGTCGTTGCCTGAAAAGAAAGACAATAATATCAGAATAGGTGTTTTCATTTGCCATTGCGGATCCAATATAGCCGGTTACCTGGAGATGGAGGAACTGGCCGATTATGCCGAAACCCTTCCCCACGTGACCTTTGTGCAGAGAAATCTTTACACGTGTTCGGAAGGCGGCATCAACGAGATCAAAAAGGCCATTAAACAGGAAAATTTATCCCGTGTGGTGGTTGCTTCCTGCACCCCCAGAACCCATGGACCTCTTTTTATGAGTTCCTGCGGTGAGGCGGGTTTGAACCCTTACCTTTTCGAGATGGTGAATATTCGAGATCAATGCTCCTGGGTTCATATGCAACAGAAAGAGGAAGGTACAGCCAAGGCAAAGGACCTGATCCGTATGGGGGTCGCCAAAGCCGCACTGCTGGAACCCCAGGAACCGATTATGTCCGATGTCCAGCCCAGAGCACTGGTAATCGGTGGCGGAATTGCCGGGATGACCGCCTCACTTTCTTTAGCAAATCGCGGATATGAAGTGGTTCTGGTAGAAAAGCAGGAAGCGTTGGGCGGAATGCTGAACCGGCTGAACAAGCTGGGTCCGGTTATGACGGATGCAGGCAGCATGGTTGAGGAAATCGTTGAAAAAATTACTAAACATCCAAAAATTACCGTATTTACCAAATCACAAGTAACCGAAGTTAGCGGATTTATTGGTAAATTCAATGTTGATATCGAGACCGATTCCAAAACCAGGAATGTCGATATCGGTGTGATTATTGTTGCCACCGGAGGACGCGTATTTGTCCCGGAAGGTCTTTACGGTTACGACGGACAGCGGGTGATTACCCAGCTTGAGATGGAAAGCCTGCTTAAAAAAGGGCTGGATTCAAGTGTTAACAATATTGTTATGATCCAGTGTGTGGGAAGCCGAAACGAAGAGAGACCCTATTGTTCAAGAGTCTGCTGTCAAACGGCTGTCAAAAACGCCATGCTGATCAAGGAACAGAACCCGGACGCCCGGGTGTCGATTCTGTATCGTGATATGCAAATGTACGGTGTTGAAAATGAGGAGATGTTTCGTGATTCCAAGGCGAAGGGAATCAGGTATATGAACTACGATCCCGGCAGACCTCCGGAAGTTAAATCCGATCAGGTCAATGTTTACCACTCCCTGCTGGGTCGAGAGTTGACTTTGCCGGCGGATCTTGTGGTTCTTTCCACCCCTCTGGTCGCGCAGGAAGATGCGGTGACCACTTCTCAGCTTCTCAGAATTCCTGTTGATGAAAACGGGTTTTTCATGGAAGGACACGTGAAGCTGAAACCTCTCGATTTTGCCACGGACGGAGTTTTTCTTTGCGGTAGTGCGCGTTTTCCGGCAAATATCCGTGAGGCTGTGGCACAGGGCCTGGGGGCGGCTTCCAGGGCTTCGATCCCGCTTTCCAAGGGATCGGTGGTGGTTGAGCCGATTATCTCCGTACTGGCTGATGAAGAAGCCTGCCGGGGCTGTGGCCTGTGCGTGGCCCTTTGCCCCTACAGTGCGCTTGAGATTCAAAATACGGAAAAAGGAAGAAAGGTTCACGTGATTGATGTGGCTTGCAAGGGGTGTGGTGTGTGTGCCGCCACCTGTTATCAACATGCATTGTCCATTCATTCCTTTACGGATCAGCAAATCGAAGCCCAGGTTGATGCGTTCTTGGAAGCCTAATAATAAGACCTGATTTTATCAAATGGTCGAAAAATTATCGATTCAGCCGTTGCAGCCATAGGCTACTACGGCGAAGTCGGCATAACAACAATTCAAATGAACAAAATAGGGTTTGTCAGGATGGTTTAAATCCTGAATATCCTGGAAAAAAGAATGTATATTGAAAGGGAGGTATCCATTGGGCGAATTTATTCCCAAAATTCTTGTGTTTTGCTGCACGTGGTGAGGATACTCCGCTGCTGATTTAGCTGGAGTTTCCAGACTACAATATACCCCTGAGATCAAAACGGTTCGTATGATGTGCACCGGTCGGGTTGATCCGGCCATTGTGGCCAGGGCATTTAAAAAGGGGCTCGACGGTCTGATGGTGGTGGGCTGCTATTTCGGAGACTGCCATTACATCAGCGGGAATGTTCAGGCCCAGGCCAAAATGGAGATGACCCGCAAGCTGTTTAAACACATTGGGGTTAATGAAGACCGGATTGCTTTCAGGCAGTGTTCCTCAGGTGAAGCGTCTGTTTTTGTCGAACTGATTACTGAATTTGATGAGAAGATCCGAAGCCTGGGACCCCTGGGAGGTGAAGGGGATTTGCTGAAAGCCCCGGAAATTTTTAAAAAACTGGAAGCAGCGCAGGCCGTGCTTGCCGGTGAAAAGATTCGATGGATTATCGGCAAAAAAACCGAGTTTCTTGAATCAGGTAACAAGTATGGAGAAATATTCACCGAACATGAATTCAGCCGGGCTCTAGACATGATCATCGTTGAAGAGACCGAAGTGCAGGAAATTTTACTGAAGCTGAAAGAAGGCGCGCAATCTGTGAAAAACCTTGCTGCCGCTTTGTCTATTCCGTCGGAAAGGGTTTATAGATATATCCTGGCCCTTTGCCGAAAAGAAATGGTCAAAATGGAAAAAATTACCGATCGAACGCCAATATACCAGTTAATTCCTCAAGAGGTGTAACACATTGAAAGATAAAAATATTTTGATTGTGGGTGGAGGTCCTGAAGGTGTGAGGACTGCCCTTGAACAAGCCGAAAATGGGATGCAGGCAACCATTATTGAAAAATTTCCCACCCTTGGTGCTGAAAGAATCCCTAAAGATCGGTTGATCAAGCCGAAAGAAGCCTTTGTGAACGAAGACCTAAATAAAGCGCGCAATCACTCCAACATCAAGATACTTACTTTTTCCGATATTAAAAAGATCCGCCAGGATAACGGAAAAATTAAGGCTAAAATTTTAAACAAGAGCATCCGGGTCGACAACAGCAAATGTAACGACTGCAAAGCCTGTATAAAAGTCTGCCCGGTAAATATGGCCGACGATTTTAACGAAGGGATCGGTTTTCGCACAGCGGTGGATTACCTGAATTCCGCCACAGGCGAATATAATATATATAAAGAAGATATGCCGATTTGCCAGGAGTCGTGCCCGGTACACCTGGATATTCGTAAGTATATCGGCCTTATCGCAGACGGTAGATACGAAGAATCCCTGGCCAAGATCAGAGAAAGACTGCCTCTGCCGGGCAGCATCGGCCGCATCTGCCCCCACCCGTGTGAAAGCGCCTGTAACCGGCAATACCTGGATGAACCCTTAAGCATCTGCTTTCTTAAACGTTATGTTGCAGACGTAGAACTAAACGAGGGTGTGGATCCGGTTTATGAAACCCCGGATAAAAAATTTGCGGAAAAAATTGCCATTATCGGTGCAGGTCCCGCCGGTCTGACCTGTGCCTACGACCTGGCAAAGCTGGGTTATGAACATATAAAAATTTATGAAGCACTTCCTGTTCCGGGCGGCTATTTGTGGGTCGGGATACCTGAGTACCGACTGCCCAAAAAACTGCTGCAAAGAGAGGTTGACCTTATCTGCAACATGGGGGTTGACATTCAATACAACGCTCGTATCGGTAAGGATATTGCTTTTGAAGATCTTAAAAAAGAGAATGATGCCCTGTTTATCGGTGCCGGTTGCCATACGGGTCTCAAGCTTCGATGCCCGGGGGAAGATGAATACCAGGGTAAAGGAATCGTGGACTGTGTTACTTTTTTAAGGGAGCAGGCTCTGGGCAAACTTCCGGAAGCCAAGGGGAAATTGATTGTAATCGGTGGTGGCAACGCTGCCATAGACTCGGCCCGGGTGGGCTGGCGAATGGGGTTTGATGAGGTATATATCCTCTATCGAAGAACCAAAAAAGAAATGCCCGCCAACCCTTGGGAAATTGATGCGGCAGAGCACGAAGGGGTGATTCTCCAGTACCTTGCCGCTCCCATAGAAATTCTAGGTAAAGACGGCAAAGTGTCGGGTATGAAATGCATCAAAATGGAACTGGGAGAACCGGATGCTTCGGGCCGAAGGAGACCTGTCCCCATTGAAGGCAGTGAATATGTCATAGATGCCGAAACCATCGTCCCTGCCCTCAGTCAGGGCGTAGATTTGAGCTTTCTTGAAGAAGGGCACCAGCTTGAGATTTCACGCTGGAATACATTTGAGATAGATGAAGAAACCGGTGCAACCAATGTGCCGGGTGTATTTGCCGGTGGTGATATCGTCACCGGACCTGACATCGCCATTCGTGCGGTTGCCGGGGGCAAACGTGCTGCAGAAGGCATTCACCAGTACCTTAGGAGTAAGTAAATGATATACGAAAAAGATAAACGCTATATTATACCGTTTGATGATGTTCCATCTCAAAGAGCTGAGATGCCTGAGATTTCCGTTGATGAAAGAAAGGGAAATTTTACTGAAGTTGAAACCGGTTTTCCGGAGGAAATAGCGGTTAAAGAAGCCAAACGGTGTCTGAGTTGCCGACGATGTCTGGGTTGCGCCCTGTGCTGGGCTGAATGCAAACCGGAAGCCATTGATTTTTCAATTCCGGATGAAACCCTGGAACTGGAATTTGACGAAATTATTATTACCAAGGGCCAGGACAACGCATTTATTCCCTTTAATGCCGAACTCGGTTACGGAACCTTTGCTGATGTGATAACCGATTTGCAGTTTGAACGCATGCTTTCGCCCACAGGCCCCTCCAACGGGTTAGTCGTATCTCCTCTAGACGGCGAAATTCCCGCGCGCATTGCCATTGTTCAGGGTCACTCAGACGACGATGAAGTACATCTGCTATCAAGCCTGATTTTGGGAGTGAATGAATCCATACTTGCCCTTGACAAAACCAAAGGACTTGAAGTTGCGCTGATATCCTCCACTTGCCAGTCCTTTCAGGACGGCTTTCTTCCCGAGGCAAAAAAAGTTTCCGGTCTCCAAATCATAGAGGGAATTCCTCAATCGGTTGAAAGAAAACAGGACGGGGAACCTTTAACTCTTAAGTATTCTGAAAACGATAAGCAAAAGGAAGAAGCTTTTGAACTGGTCGTTATCCTGACCAAACAGAAAATCTCCCCCGAACTTATATCGTTAAGCAAAAAGTTCGAACAGGAGATAATATAATCTGTCTTCCCGTCATTTAATTTCCCGGATTGATAATTTGTTCCAACTACTGTGTCAGTTTGTTGATTTGAAATTCCGCCCGGAGAGGTAGGTGATCGCCGATCTTTTTTCCTCTCTTTTGGTGTTTTATCCTGAAAAGCATTTATCTCTCAAAATATAAGGAAATCCGCTATTCCTAAGAATAGCAGATATCACAGGTTTCGGAAATTTTCTGATATGTGGGAGATGAACGAAACCGCTTCGCGGTAGCTTTCCGGCCCATCTTTTCTCATTTCAAATCATTTATCATACCAAAACGACCATCTTAATCTACATATATGGATTCGCTTCGCTCAA
>JAXHVO010000058.1 GCA_034189135.1 Thermodesulfobacteriota bacterium
AAAAGTCATCGAATTGACAAAGAACAATGAAACTGAATTACTTTATCGTAACATTTGTACTACTCTAAACGAAAATGAATTTAAAAAAGCAGCATAAGTTTTCGCTCAATTGGGGTAATAGCAAAAGGAGAACCATAGATGAAAATATCAGTTTGTGGAAAAGGAGGAAGCGGCAAGAGCGCTTTAACCAGTTTGCTGGCCAATCAGGCCATATCCAGGGAACTTGGAGTCCTGGTGGTGGATTCAGATGAATCAAATTCAGGGCTCTTTAAAATGCTTGGGTTTGATCACCCGCCGGTCCCCCTTATGGAACTTATCGGGGGAAAGAAAAAGTTAAAGGAGAAGATGAAAAACTCCAGCGTTTTGACAAAAACTCATATTTCGGTTAATGATATTCCTGCTGAGCAGCTAAGCCGCAGAAACGGTCTTATGCTCCTTAGTATCGGAAAGATTCTTCAGGCCTTTGAAGGGTGCGCCTGCCCCATGGGAGTGTTGAACCGGGAGTTCTTGAAAAAACTTCGCCTGAATAATGATGAAATCGCCATTATCGATATGGAAGCAGGCGTGGAGCATTTCGGGCGGGGGATTGATGAAGGTATCGACCGGGTACTTCTGGTGGTTGAACCCTCCTTTGAATCCATCGCTCTGGCGGAGAAGATCAAAAAGATCACCACCGGGATGAACAGGGCGGTTTCAGCGGTGTTAAACAAGATAGACTCGGAGGAAACGGCCCATAAACTGGAAAATGAACTAAAAACCAGGAACATAGAGGTCATTGGGGCCATTCCAAATGACCCATTGGTATTCGAAGCATGTCTGGAAGGCCAGGCCCTGGGTGTTGGAGCAGCCTTTCATGCGGCAGGAAAGGTTTTGGATGATCTGCTGGAAAAAAAATAAACAAAGTTTTAGGAGAAGGATATGTGTTTGAGCACGGTGTATATGGGTTCGGGAAATGAGCAAAAGGAAATAATGAAAGATGTCGCAAGCATAGAGGCCGAAGGCCGGGGCTTTTGGTTCACCAATCTTTTCGGGGAAAGGAAGTTCGTTGAGGGCGCCATTCAAACGGTGGACCTCATGGATAAAAATTTTGTCCTGCTCAGAAAAGAAAAAGCGGATGACGAGAGACAATAATGGAAATGGAAATCACCTTCCCTGGCGGGAAAAAAGTCAATTCAACCTATAAAGGATTCACGGTTGAAACGGATCAACCCAAAGACGAAGGTGGGGACGGAACCGCACCGGAACCTTATGATCTGTTTTTATCCTCAATCGGAACGTGCGCCGGGGTGTATGTGGTTTATTTCTGCCATGAACGCGGCATCGATATGTCGGGCCTTAAAATGACCGTTGGATTCGAGCGAAATGAGAAAAAAAAGCTGGTGGAAACGGTGCGGATTCATATCCATTTGCCACCGGGTTTTCCGCAGAAATATAAATCGACGGTGGTCAAGGTGGCCGGGCTTTGCACGGTGAAAAGGAACATTATCGACCCTCCTGATTTCATAATTGAGGCCGATATTCAAACCTAGACCTGTTGGGGTATGCGGTCAGGCCGGCGAGGGAACTTAGCGGGAAAATGAAGAAATGGCCGAAAATTTGGGGGCTTTCATTTTCTAAGGTCATAGCGACAGGGAGAAAGCAAACAGACACATGAAGATTTTACATGATTTAATTTCATCACTAAACTTTGATGCGACGGTGAAAGATATCCGGCAGGGAATATTCCATACCGGGGTGTGGACTCGAAACTGTGGGCTGGCAGCAACCTTGCCGAGAGATGCGTTGCAGCAGGAGCCACCCATGGTCAAGGCACCCGGTTTTCTGTCGGATAAAACGCCGTCGGAACTGGCCCAACTGGTTTATTCTCAAAGTATACTGGAGGCCGCTATCGGCATGGCCACCATCAATTCACTGGTTGAGTTTGATGAAAATTCATGCATTGAGCTCAATGCTGCTGAACTGATCATAGAAAAGGGAGCGGGCAAGAATATAGCGGTGGTGGGGCACTTTCCCTTCATACCCAGGGTTGGCAAGTATTCCAAGGAGCTCTGGGTCATTGAGAAAAACCCCCAGGAGGGAGATTTTACCGAAGCGGATGCGGACAACCTGATTCCCCGGGCGGATGTGGTTGCTATCACGGGGACGGCCTTAACCAACCATACCATGGCGCATTTGCTTGCGCTTTGCCATCCCAAGGCCTATACCATCGTATTGGGAGATACGGCGCCTCTTTCCCCCATCCTGTTTGACCACGGGTTTAATGCCTTATCCGGCACAAGGGTAATAGACGCGGAACTGGCGTTAAGGTGCGTCAGCCAAGGGGCAAATTTCAGGCAAATCCAGGGGGTCAGGCGACTGACCATGATGAGGTGAGTGTCAGAATCAAGACAGGATTTATTGAACAATGATGAAAGAGGAAGCGTTACAAAATGAGATAAAAACCTTAGAGGAAAAACTAAGGGACCGCGAAAAAGCACTTCCACCACACTCGGTAAAACCAAATCAGATGCTTATCATTGATGAACTGGAATCAGCGATTGAAGAAAAGAAGAAGGAACTGGCAGAACTTAAAAAGAAAAAATGCAGCTATTGAAACGGATTAGGAGCGAGGTCCCAATAACCTGAATTGTTCAATGGGGTTTTAAACGAGATACTTAACAAATCTTTAATAATATGCTTGGTACTTACTTTTCAAATTACTTGTTCATCTTTTTCTTATATTCGATCCCTATCAGTTTTGGATAAGGGGGTGAGTAAATCCAGTTTACTGCATTCCGTTTGGTTGGCATAGGCTATTGATCGCATAGTATGGTACTCGTGATCGTAATGTTGTAAAAAAATCTTCGTTACCGGCACAACCTCTTTTAATAATTGAAGCAGCGTTTGCATTGCTTCTTCAATTTCCAGATTTCCACATATTCTTAATGCTGCCTGTCGAAAAACTTGTTTTCGTCCATTTTTTATCCTTTTCATATTTATTTTGTCATTACTGTATATGATAAATATTATCAAAGCTATCACATTTGGCAATACTAAAATATAAGTTTCTGCAACTTATTGATTTACTGAGCACTTGACATGGCATAGTCAGATAGATTATCCATCAAATATATCTGAAGGTGAACTCGTAAAAACCGCGTGAGGATTAAAATAAAAAATTATGATTGTTATTTCAGACACTTTTTATTAATTTGCTTTAAAACTGTTGACCATATCAAAATGGAAAATAGAACAATTAATATCAAAAGTACACAATATCCAATCTTAAAAACCAAACTTTACGTACCACAGCCGCGACCTGATTTGGTTCAACGAACGCATTTGATTGATCGACTGAATAAGGGCATTAATCATAAGTTAACGCTAATTTCCGCACCAGCCGGTTTTGGAAAGACGACTCTCTTAAGTGAATGGATTTCCCAGAGTGAAATACCGGTAGCCTGGATTTCACTGGATAAAGGCGATAATGATCCTGTTCATTTTATCCATTATCTAATTGCCACTTTACAGACTATTGAGTCGAATATCGGTAAGCCTGTCTTATCCTTGCTGAAATCTCCTCGGCAACCGCCGATCAAGTCTATGATGATAAATCTGATTAAAGAGATATCTGATATTCATGATGACTTCATGTTTGTTCTTGATGATTATCATTCCATAGACGCGGAAAAGATACACAAAATTGTTGAGTTTTTAATTGATCATTCACCGCCACATATACATCTTGTTATTTCGACCCGTGTCGATCCACCTTTACCTTTAGCTCGGTTGAGGGTTAGGAATCAACTGTCTGAGTTTCGTACATCTGACCTCTGTTTTACATTTAAGGAAACATCTCTATTCTTTAATAAAATGATGAACTTGGCACTTTCAAGTCATGAAATCTCTATGCTCGAATCTCGCACTGAAGGCTGGATTGCTGGATTGCAGCTGGCTGCGCTATCTATGCAGGGTCGTGGAAATATTCCGGAATTTATAGAAACATTTGCAGGAGACGACCACCATATTGTGGATTATTTGGCAGAAGAAGTATTGAATCATCAGTCCGAACAAATCCAGAATTTCTTGCTGCAAACTTCTATTCTCAGCCGATTATCAGGACCGCTTTGTGATTTTGTTACCGATCGGAAAGGCGGTCAGGAAATGCTTGTTGATCTGGAAAGAGCCAATCTATTTATCTTGCCGTTGGATAACAAACGTCGCTGGTATCGCTATCACCACCTTTTTGCCGATTTGCTAAGGCAGCGATTGCACCGGACACATGGCGATCGTATGCATGAATTACACAAGCGGGCAAGTGAATGGTATGAGCAGAATGCGTTTGGAGAGGAAGCCATAGAGCATGCGTTAATGGCTCAGGATTTCAAGCGAGCAGCGCGTTTAGTTGAAGAACTTACCGAGGCCATATGGCAGCGTGGCGAACCGACTTTGCTGTTTCGATGGATAGAAGCACTGCCGGATGCATATGTAATATCGAGGCCTAATCTCTGTATCTCGTACGCTTGGATACTATCTGAAAGCGGTCAACAACAAGCCGCTGAACGGAGTTTGCAGACGGCTGAAAAAATCATTGATTCTACTAATAATGGAAAGATAATAAAACCAAAAGGCCAATCAACAAGACAGCAGTCTTTAACCAGCAGGGAGCTACAAGGCAGAATTGCTGCTATTCGTGCGTACATGGCCACCGACCGGGGGGACGTACAAAGTAGCCTTAAGTTCTCGGAACGGGCGCTTAAATGCCTCCATAAGGAAGATTCAACATGGCGCGCCGGTGTTGCGCTTTCATCAGGCATTGCGAACTCACTCAGGGGAGACAACGTATCAGCCAACAAAGCGCTCTCAGAGGCGGTAGAAGCAAGCAAAGCAGCAGACAATATTAATTTATATCTGGCAGCCAATTTTTGGTTGGTCGTTAGCCTGAAATATAATGGCCAACTACCGCGAGCTATTGAAATTTGTAAGCACTTATTGAAAATCGTAAATGAAGAGAAATTGGCATATACAGCAATAGAAGGTGCGTTATTCGGTGTTTGGGGAGAAATTCTCTACGAATTGAATGAACTTGATGAAGCATTACATTATGTAAGAAAAGGTCTTATACTGATGGAACATGGACATCATGTTGGTGGCCGTAGTTGGGCCTATTACGGGCTGCTGAAAATTTTGGCTGCCAAAAATGATCTCCCCGGCGTCGAAGAATCAATCCAGAAAATAGCGCGATTAGAGCAGGCATCTGAGGTCCCTCTTTGGGTCACTCACCCGATTGAAGCCTGGAAAGCCCGGATATGGCTAATGAATGGCAATATAGACAGAGCTGTCAAATGGGCTAAAGAACGTGAATTGACATTGAATGACGATCTGACGCCCATGCGCGAAACTGAGCACATTATGCTTGCACGAATTCTCATTGCCCAGGGCCGACTGAATGATGCTATAAGATTGTTGGACCGTCTGAGCAAAGTGTCGGAAAAAGGCGGCAGAGTTCTGAATCAGATCGAAGCACTGCTGGTTAAAGCTTTGGCCCTGCGGGCACAAAGGAACATAACTGAAGCCTCGGTCGCCCTTGGGAAAGTGGTATCACTGGCCGAACCGGGAGGCTATATCCGCATATTTTTAGATGAAGGCCCACCTATCGCTAAATTATTGGAAAAAATCCTTGATACTAAGCTGGATGTTCCACGGGCGTATGTAAAAAAGCTGTTGTCAGCATTTAGGTTAAGTAAACTAGTGCCTGAACGAAAAGTCATGGTTTTACGAGCCAGCCGGTTGGTTATGTTCGTTCATTAAATTACTACCGTTCAAAATGATGGCAGCCAGTAGTAAATCAAATCTTGGCTACCTTT